>CAYHRZ010000492.1:0-4408 GCA_964359125.1 uncultured Klebsiella sp.
GGCGGGTCGCGGGGGACCTGCGGCGTGGTCTGCTGATGCCCCCTCCCCCGGCCCCCCCCCCCCCCGCGGGGGCGGGGGGGGGGGGCCGGGGGCCGGGCCGTCGTCCCGCGTGCGCCGCGGGGCGGCGACGGCACGCGGCGATTGCGATACCGGGTGGGCGTGCATCCGGACAGCCTCGCCTACCACGACGCCCTGTCCCCGGCGGACCGCGCCACCTGCGAGCAACTGGCCGCCCTGATCGAGGCGCATCTCCCCGAGGCGGAGAATCGAGTGTGGCACGCGCACCCGGTGTGGTTCATCGAGGGCAACCCGGTGGTTGGCTACAGCAAGCTCAAGGGCGGCGTTCGACTCCTGTTCTGGAGCGGCCAATCCTTCGATGCCCCCGGCCTCACGCCGGAAGGCAAGTTCAAGGCGGCTGAGGCCCGCTACCCCTCGGCCGAGGCCATCGACGCCGAGCACGTCGCGGCCTGGCTGGCCGACGCCCGCCGGGTCCAGTGGGACTACAAGAACATCGTCAAGCGGAAGGGGCGTCTCGAACGCCTCAAGTAGGTCGTCTCCGCGACGACGCTGCCCCGGCCCCGTAGCCGGCCCCCCGGACCCCGCGGCCCACGCAACAGCTGCCCGTGATACTTGACACGTCAAGATCCAGAGCGCCCCGATGCTCACCCGCCTCCGCCGTCGCTACGAGTCGACCCTCTCTTCCCTGGACGTGGGCGCCCGGCCCGCTGCCGCCCTCCGCGACGCCTTGGCCGAGGGCTACAACGCCGAGAAACTCCGCGCGGACGTGCTCGCGGGGCTGGTGGTGGGCGTCGTGGCGCTGCCGCTCTCGATGGCGCTGGCCATCGCCAGCGGCGCGCCGCCGCAGCATGGCCTCTACACCGCCATCGTCGCCGGCATGGTCACCGCGCTGCTCGGCGGCTCGCGCACCCAGGTGAGCGGCCCCACGGCGGCGTTCGTGGTCATCCTCGCGCCCATCTGCGCGCAGCACGGGCTCGGTGGACTCCTGGTGGCCTCGATGATGGCCGGGGTGATCCTGCTCTTGCTCGGCTTCGCCCGGATGGGCCAACTCATCCAGTGGATCCCCCACCCGGTGACCACCGGCTTCACCGCGGGCATCGGCGTCGTCATCGCCACGATGCAGCTCAAGGACTTCCTCGGCCTCACCGTCGTCGACATGCCCGACCACTACGTGGAGCGGGTGGGCGCGATCGTCCAGGCGCTGCCTACGTTCTCGGCCCCGGATTTCTGCCTCGGCGTCGTGGCCCTGGGCATCCTTCTCTACTGGCCCCGGGTCGGCAGCCGCGTGCCGGCACCCCTGGTCGCCCTGGCCGTGGCGTCGGTGATCCCGGTGGTGGCCGGCATCGACGTGGCCACCATCGGCAGCCAGTTCAGCTACGACGGGGGCCGGGGCATCCCCCGCGGCCTCCCCTCGCCCACCCTCCCTTGGCTGTTCGGTGGGGCCGACGGGGCCCCCCTGCACCTCGACTTCAAGCTGGTGCGCGAGCTCTTCCCCTCCGCCTTCGCCATCGCCATGCTCGGCGCCATCGAGTCGTTGCTCTCGGCCGTGGTCGCCGACGGCATGGCCGGCACCCGTCACGACCCGAACGCGGAGCTACTCGCACAGGGCGCGGCCAACATCGTGGCCCCCTTCTTCGGGGGATTTGCGTCCACCGGCGCCATCGCCCGCACGGCCACCAACATCCGCGCTGGCGGGCGCACGCCGGTGGCCGCTGCTGTGCACGGGGTCTTCGTCGGCGCGGCGATGCTGGCCTTCGCCCCCCTCCTGGCCTACCTCCCGATGGCGGCCCTGGCCGCGCTCCTGGTGCTGGTGGCCTGGAACATGAGCGACGTCAAACACTTCCGCCACGTGCTCCGCGTGGCGCCGAAATCCGACGTCACAGTCCTGCTCGCCTGCTTCGGCCTGACCGTGATGTTCGACATGGTGATCGCCGTCACCACCGGCGTGATGCTCGCCGCGCTGTTGTTCATGCGACGGATGGCGGAGATCAGCGGCGCCCGCGTGGTGGAGGGGCGCCACGCCTCCCTGCGCGAGCCGCTCCCCGCCGGGGTGATCCTCTACGAGGTGGCCGGACCCTTGTTCTTCGGGGCCGCGCAGAAGGCGATGGGCGCGCTGGAAACCGTGGCCGGTCGCGCGCGGGTCGTGATCCTCGACCTCGGCAGCGTGCCCGCGATGGACGCGACCGGTCTCGTCGCGCTGGAGACCGCGCTCGAAATGCTTGAAAACGACGGGTCGTTCGTGATTCTCGTCGACGTGCAACCGCAGCCGCTCAAGCTCCTCGAACGGTCCGGGCTCACGGAGGGCGCCGGCCTGGCCTTCGCCGCCACCGTCGACGCCGCCGTGGCCCGGGCGCGCGCCCGCGTGGGCTAGGGGACGATACAAGGCCCCGTGGCCCCTCCCACCTTCGCCCTCGACACCCTCGCCGCGCACCTCGTGGCCCGCCTCGAGGCCAGCCGCGCCAGCTGGCAGGGCGACGACGCGCTCGCTCGCACCGAGATCGCCCGCATCGTCGACGAGGGCGCCGAGGCCATGGCACGAGAGTGTCGCGACACCTACGGCGACACCAACCAGGCGCGCCGGATCGCCGAGGAAACGCGCCGCACGTTCTTGCCCCGCTACACGCGCCTGGCGCTGGACCAGAACCTGCGCGAGTCGCGACCCTTCCAACTCGTGGCGGGCACCGTCGTCCCCCGGCTGCTCGGGGTGCTGCTGGCCCTGGCGGTGGCCATCCTCTTCGAGCGGCGCTTCCCCATCGCCTTCCCGCTGTTGTTCGTGGCCCCGATCACCGCGTTCTTGTGGCCGGAGATCCACACCTGGTACACCCGGAGGGGCTACGAGAAGGATCTCCAGTCGCTGGTTGACGACATGGGCCGCGTGCAGCGCGCGGTGGAGGCCCTACCCGCCCCCGAGGAGGCATCTTGAGCTGGTTTGACCGCTTCAAGTCCAAAAATCGTCCCACCGTCACCGTGTCGTCGTTCTCCGGCGGCCCGTTCAAGTGGATCTTGCTCGCCGGTGCCACGCTGCTGATGTCGTCGTGCTTGTGCGGCAGCGTCACCACCACCGTGGCCCCGTGGGAGCTGGCCGTCCGCCAGGTGATCGTCGGCGAGGGCGCCGGCATCCACAACGAGATCTACGGGCCGGGCGTCCACCTCGTCGTGCCCGGCTACGAGCGGCTGCACGTCTTCCCGCAGAACCTCCAGGTGTTGGAGTTCAACGACGACCAGCTCCAGGCCAGCGCCGAGGCCAGCCACGCCCCGTCGATCAACATTCAAACGCGCGAGGGCTACCGGGTCCGGGTGGATGTCACCGTCACCTACCGGATCATCGACCCCTACAAGCTCTTCGTCGCGGTGGGCCCCGGGACCGCCTACGAGACGCGACTGATGCGCCCGCGTGCCGACGTGGCGCTACGGCAAACGCTCGGTCGCCTCGACGCCGAGGAGTTCTACGACGGTGAACTCCGTCGCGCGGCCGCCTTGGAAGCGGGCAAAAGCCTGCAAACGGAGCTCGAGTCCAGCGGCATCCAGGTGTGGTCGGTGATGGTGCGGCAGTACGAGTACGACGGCCGGTACCAGAGCGCGATCGAGGCGCGCAAGATCCAGGACCAGATGGTGTTCAAGAACCGCGCCGAGGCGGTGGCGGCGGGCGAGGAGGCGGAGAAGAACCGCGTGCTCGCCGAGGGACAGGCGCTGGTGGAGGTGGAATCCCAACGCGGGCAGTCCGACGTGCAGCGCATCGACGCCGAGGCGGAGCTCTACGCCCGCAAGAAGAACGCCGAGGGGGATCTCCTCCTGGCGCTGGCCGAGGCCGAGGCGAGCCGGCTGGAAAACGAGGCGCTCTCCGCCGCGGGGGCCTCGAACATCGTGGGGCTGGAGATGGCCAACGCCCTCGGCAACACCCGGGTGATCATCGTCCCCACCGACGGTGCCAAGGGGGTGAACCCCTTGGACCTCGACACGCTCATCGGGGGGTGGTGATGTTGTTCGCCCTGTCGCTCCTCGCGGCCTGTTTGCCCCACTCCACCGACAGCACCGAGGTGGGCGTGCGCGTGGCGCGCGTGGCCATCGTCGGCAGTCCCGGCGTCATCACGGAAGTCTACAATCCAGGCGCCACCTACTTCTTCCCACCGGTGATCAACGACTGGTACGTGTTCGAAGTCGGCGTGCAGAACCTCGTGATGACCCGCGAGGGCAACGCCGGCGCGCGGGCGGGCGACGACAGCATCCGCTTCAAGACCCACGACGGCAACGACATCAGCGTGGACGTTACCGTCACCTGGCGCATCCTGGCCGACCGGGCGCCCTACTTGTTGCAGTTCGTCGGCAGCGACACGCGGCACGTGGAGGAACGACTGGTGCGCCCAGTGTCCCGCAGCATCATCCGGGACCT
>CAYHRZ010000493.1:0-4399 GCA_964359125.1 uncultured Klebsiella sp.
GTGGCGGTGTCGTCGAAGGGCGACCCGGCGTCGGTGGTCTTGTTGCTCTCGGCGGCGGGCCAGCAGGCGAGAAGGGCAGCGAGAATCACGGGTGTCTCCTGGGGGGGCCCGCGCTAACGCCGCACCACCCGGGGGGCTACATTGCCACCATCGCGTCGCAGTCGATCGCGCCCGACACCACGCCCACCTGCGCCTTCCACCGGGTGTTGTCGACCACCGACTTCCACCGCGCCTCGCCGACCGCGCAGGACGACGCGGCCCCGCTGGCCTCGTCGCGCAGGTCCAGGGCGTACGACGCCGCCCTCTTGCCCTCGCGCTGGGCGCCGACCACGTTGCCGGTGGGGAACAGGGCCACCGCGGGCCAAGTCGCCCCGGTCCCGGTGCCCTGGGCCCGCTCGGTGCGGGTGGTAGTCCACTTGGTGATGCTGAACCTGCACATCTCCCCGTACACCGGCTCGTCGCGGTACTTCGGCGTGCACTCCTGGGTGACGGTGAAGGTGCCGTCGCCCTTGTCCTGCCGCTTGTCGACGCAGCTCTCGCCGTCGGCCACCTGCTTGCTCTCCTTTTGCTCCCGCTGGCAGCGCACGTCGCTGGCGGCGGCGGGCACGGATTCCTTCCACGCCCGGTCGGTGGTGGGGGCGAGGGTTTCCACCTCGATGGTCCGTTCCCACCGGTGAGCCGTCACCGTCACCGCCGCCTCCTTTTTCCAGAGGAAGAACGCGGCACAGACTGCGATCAGGACCACGGCAACCAGGCCGACGCCGACCTTGATCAGCCCACCGCCGCCGCTCGGCGCCACCGCGGCGTGGCCGCTGGCGACCGCGTGTCGCTCCACGGCGGCCGCCCGCTCAGCCGCCTTCTCGGCGCGGTCCTCGGCCACGGCGTTGGCGGCGCTGTCGGCCGCGAAGGCCCCCTCGGCCGACGTTTGCTGCTCCCGCGTCCCCACCGTCTTGGCGCCGTCGAGTGGGGCGCCGCAGCTGCAGCAGAACTCGGCGCGGGCCCCGTTGGGGGTGTCGCAACCCGCACATTGCTTGTCGACACCGTGGTAGGGGTGGTCGGCGACCGCGACTTCCTCGCCCGCAGCGGGGAAGTACCGGCGGGTGGGGTCCTGGGGCGCGCCGCAGTTGGGACAGTGCCGGTGAGTCAGACCGAGCAACTTCTGCGTGCTGCAACCTGGGCAGTCCCACAGCATCTCGTAGCGCGGCTCGGATGTCGACATCGGCTCTCCTCGGGTCCGCCGGATTATCCGGCCCGAGCCCCCACGGATCCCCATGAGCACCACCGACGACGACGTCCTCGCCAGTTTCGACCCGAAGGTGAAGTTTTACCTATGGTTCCAGGTCGCCGCGATCCTCGCCTTCACGATGGTGGGGCTATTGCTCCTGCCGTTGTGGCTGGTGCTGGGCCCGGTGTGGGCCAACCTCTACTTCCCCACGATCGAGGCCCGCCTCACCGCGCGGGGACTGGTGTACCGCCACGGGGTGTGGTTCCGGCAGGAGATGAGCATCCCCCTGGACAAGATCCAGGACGTGTCGTTGCACACGGGGCCCATCCTCAACGCCTTCGGCTTGGCCACGCTCAAGGTCGACACCGCCGGTGGCGGCCAGGCTGGCTCGGGCGCGGTGCTGACCGGCGTGCGCGACGCCGAGAGTTTCCGCGCCGAGGTGATTGCCCGTCGCGACGCGCTCACCTCGGTGACCAAGCCCGGCGGTGGCGACCCGGACACGCTCCGCGAGATTCGCGACAGCCTGCTCCGCATCGAGGCGTTGATGAGGAAGGACGGCGCCTAGCGCCGACCCGGGCAACTACCCGTCGAGCAACTTGGCGAGCGGGCCGGCCAGGAGCGTCGCCATCTCCCGGTGGCCGCGGGCGGTGAAGTGGACGTGGTCCAGGAACAACTCGGGGTCCGGCACGTCCGCCCCGGCGGCGACGGGGAGGTCGCGGTCGGCGTCGACCAGCGGCAGTCCCTCGCGGAGCGCGATGTCGCGCATGATCTGCTGAGCGCGGAGCGTGACGTGCAGCAGCTGCCGGTCGGCGTCGCCGGCGGCCCGGAAGACGTCGCCGAGCTTCGTGGCCTCCACGGCCGAAGCGCGCGCGCCCTGCTGGGCGAGGCGGGCCGACGCCTGCTGGTGGAGTTGGTAGGCGCAGGGCGAACGATCGCAGGAGGTCTGGATGGGCGCTTCCGTCCAGCTCACGGCCGGGACCGCGATCACTAGGGTTGTACCAGCCCTCTTGCACAGCCAGGCCATCCGCTCGTAGTTGGTGGCGAGGTCCGCCTCGGCCAGCGCCACCTGTTCGTCGGTCATGGCCGGCATGTCGGGACGAGGGTTCATGTTGGTGCGGCCGCCGGCGGGCATGAGCGTCTCGCGCAAGAGCACGTAGGTCGCGCTGCGCTCGAGCACCTGCCGCGTCCAGGCGTTGACGGCGCCCTGCGCCCCCGCGTAGCGCTGCAGGAAGAAGGCGTTCCCGAAGTCGTTGTGCCCGGCGTACATCACGATCGCCGTCCACTCGTCGTCGAGCAGCTCTTCCACCTGGCGGACGTGGTCGGCGCTGTCGAGCCCCGGCGCGCCGAGGTTCATCACGTCGGCGTTGATTTTTTTTCGGAGAAGCTGCGGAAATTCTGGATCGTCCACTGCGGAGCCGATGTGGACCGAGCTGCCGCCGATGACCGCGACTCGGCGGCGTGGCGGCTCGCGGGGGATCACCGCGTTGGGGGAGTTGCTCTGGAAGTCCGCGTGGAGGTTGTCGCCGTCGACCCGCAGGAAGCGGGTGCCGGGCGGGTTCACGGCGTAGACGCGGGTGGGCGCCGGCGGTGGCCCGTCGACCAGGCGTACCACCACCTCCACGAGGAACAGGGACGAGATCCCGACCAGCAGGGCGAGGAGTCGACGCACGGTTCCTGGTATCGCGGTGGGTGTCCCAACGGGGTCCCGGCCGGCGATCCGCGGTGCGGGGCACGGGTGCCCCACCAACTGGGGAACGCCGGGCGAAGGCACCCCGCCGCTGGGCACGCTACTTGCTGGCTGAACCCCCATGCTCCTGCTCCTGTCTTGCTCCGACTACGACCTCGCGTCACCGGTGGGCCCGGAGGTGGAGAGGAAGGACAGCGGATCGCCCGCGGTCGAGGTCGACGACACCGCGCCCCCGCGCGACACGGCCGCGGTCGACACCGCCTTCGACCCGCCCGCCGACACCGGCGACTACGTGGTGGACGACTGCCAGGATGGCTACTTCGCGTACTACTACAACCTGCCTGCGGACCACCCCGACGTGGAGATCGAGGACGCCGGCGGGCCCGACGACGTGCCGAGCAACCACGACTGGTGGGACGAGGCCTACTACGCCTTCGAGCAAGAGGATCCAGGCCTGGAGTTCGGGGACCAGTGGTGGCCGGTCAACACGGGGCTTCCCGGCGACCCGCAGTACTTCGCCGTCCGGTGGGTGGCGATCTTGGAATCCGACAGCGACTTGATTGTCCCCTTCGAGATGGGCAGCGACGACGACAGTTGGGCCTACCTCGACGGCGAACTGATGGCGTCTCTCCCGGGTATCCATGGTGTGGAGGCCACGCAGTTCTACGCGCCGCTCACCCAGGGGCAACACAAGTTGGAGTTGTTCATGGCGGAGCGGCACACCAGCAACAGCGGGTTCTGGTTCAAGTGGCTCGCCGAGGGCGTGCGCATCTTCGCCTGCCCCGACGGCGCCTGAGCGTCGGCCTCAGGGCGCGGTGTAGCCCAGCGCTTCGAGCGCCTCGGTGACAGCCGGATCGGCGGCCGGCGTTGCCACGGTGGGGGCCTCGCTGTCCCAGGTGTCGAGCAAGGCGCCGAGTTCCGCCTCGCGCGGGTGGGACGACAAGGGCCGTTGTTCGCCCCCCGCCACCGAGAACAGCGTCTGCGGGCGGCTGGTGAGCGGGAAGCGCTGGAGCTGGAGGTGATCGAGGTACACCGCGCGTTCGAAGGGCAGGTTGGGCCAGTGGTCGGCGGAGGCCTGGTCCTCGGGCTGCGAGGCCTCGATGAACGAGGGGGCCGGGGTGTCGGCGAAGAGCGACTGGCCGCTGCCGAGGGTCTCGCCGAGCAGCGTGGTGGCGATGTCCTTCAATCGTACCTGTCGCGACACCACCAACCCGGGAGACACGCCGGGCCCGACGACCACGAGGGGGACCCGGGCGGCCCACAGGTCGACGTCGCCACCGTGGCCGAAGGCGTTGAGCGGGTCGTCGCCGAGGGTCTCGCCGTGGTCGCCGAAGACTACAACCCACAGCGGCCGGTCGCGGTTGAACGCCGCGAGCAAGCGCCCGAACTCGGCATCGACGTAGGCCACCTCGCCCAGGTAGCGCGCCCGCGCCTCGTCCACGTCGGCCGCGTCCAGGCCGACGGTCCGGGCTCGGGTGATCGCCTCT
>CAYHRZ010000494.1:0-4385 GCA_964359125.1 uncultured Klebsiella sp.
ATGCGCCCCCGTGCCATTGGAGCGCCGCCAGACCCAAGTACACCCCCGGCGCCACCGACCAGTGGGTGGTGCCGTCGGTCCCGCTGATCGCGGTGATCGTGCCCGCCGAGGTGTACGCGCCGCCGGCGAAGCTGGTGAACACCACGTCGGGCACGTCGTGGGCGTCGACGATGCCGTCGCCGTCGTCGTCGGTGAGATTGCCGACCGCCGGGGTCGCCATCAGGTCGTCGTAGCCCGGGTAAACGGGATTCTCCGCCCACTGCCACTCCACCACGGGGTTGAAGGCGCCCACCACCGGGTCGCGAGCACAGGTGTCGTCGATGGCCACCGCAGTCACCGCAGGCGCGTCGTCGTCGGTGCAGGAGAGCTCGCCGTCGGGGCGCTCTTTCGACGGCGCCAACTCGTAGTCGTTGCAGGCCAGCAGCACGGCGAGGGGCAGGTGGCGCACCCCGCGAGCATAGCCCGCGTGGTACATGTTGACCGATGGGCGCCTTCCCCCCCGCACAGCGCGATCGCCTGATCGTCGACCACGTGCCGCTGGTGCGCACGATCGCGGGTCGGCTCGCGCGGCGCCTGCCCTCGAGCGTCGACGTCGACGAGCTGGTGAGCGTGGGGACCGTGGGGCTGATCGACGCCATCGACCGCTTCGACCCCGAGCGCGGCGTGCCGTTCAAGGCCTACGCCGAGATCCGCGTGCGGGGCTCGATGGTGGACCACCTGCGGGAGAGCGACTTCGTCCCGCGGGCGGTGCGTCGCAAGTTCGACCGGATTGAGAACAAGCGCAAGGACTTGCGGCAGAAGCTCGGTCGGGCGCCCACCCGCGAGGAGATGGCGGTGGGGCTGGAACTGTCGCCCGAGGCCTACGACGACCTCGTGGGCGACGCGCGGATCTACACCCTCACGAGCTCCGACACCCCCCTCGACGACGACGGCGGGACCACTCTCGGGGACCAGATCGCCGGGATCGACATCAGCGTCGAAGACGAGTGGATCAAGGCGGAGGTCACCGAGGAGATCCTCGAGGCCCTCCGCAACCTCCCCGACAAGGAGCGCACGGTCCTCACGATGTACTACCTCCAGGGGACCAACCTCAAGGAGATCGGCGCGACGCTGGGCGTTACCGAGTCGCGGGCCTGCCAACTGGCCAAACAGGGGCTGGCGCGGATGCGGGTGCGACTCAAACTCGGCGGTTAGCCGGGAGGATTCACAGCTCGTCGGTCCGGTCCAGCAGGCTCGACTGCTGCACCTTGGCGCCGCCGATACGCACCTGGAGCCCGGCCACGACCGATACTCCGATGGCGGAGGCCCCACCGGGGACCTGGATGCCCTCGAGCGCGGCCACCACCGTGTGCTTCTCCTCCTGGACGACATCGCCCGCCACCAGGAAACTGACGGGGATCTGGGCGAAGAACTCCACCGAGTCGGTGATGCGCACCTCACCTCCGCCAAACACGTTCACCATCCACAACGACTGGGCGTCGAAGCTTGCCAGTTCGTCGGGAGGCTGGATGTGGTCGAGCACCCCCGAGCCCCGGAACCACAACACCCCGCCCCCGAACGAGGGACGCAGCGCCGCCGCCGGGAACAAGCCCACCGTGACCCACGGCCCGGCGAAGACGTTGGTGTTCTCGACCGACGTGGGCTCCTGCGCCACGTTGGTTTGACCCACCACCTCCGAGGCGATGCTGTACTCGAAGGCGCCGCCGGTGACGCCCACCGTCGCGCCCACGTCGACCATGGGGTGCACGCCGAAGCCGAGTTGGAACACCCCCACGCCGCTCGGGCCGGACTCCACGGACTGCGCGGCGTACACGTCGACCGCCGTGAGCGTGGTGCTGTCGAGCGCGTAGCGGCCATAATACTTGCCGTCCACCGGGCCGTTGACGAACCCGCCCCCGGCGCGGATCAGCAGTTGGAAACGGCGCCCCTCGACCCGCTTGCGCCACACCGGCAGGGTCATGCCGGAGTTGCGGTAACGAAGGTACTCCTCGGCGCTCATCCGAAGGCGTTCCCAGGGTTTGGCCCCCTCGCCCTCGTCGGCCTCGGCGATGTCGCCGGCGGTGAGCTTGGGGCGGCTGATGCTGGTGGCGGCCTTGCGGAGGGTGAGGTCGAAGCCCGCCAGTTCCTTGTCGAGGGTGGCCAACTCGGCCTTGAGGATCGCCTTGTCTTCGGCGGACAACTCGCCGTCGCCGTCGCCGTCGAGGTCCCGGATGTCTTCCTCGCGGCCCACCTCGCCGGTGATGGCGGCCACGAGCACGCCCGCCACGCCCTCGGCGAACTCCTCGTCGCGGCCGGGCTCCAACTCGGAGCGGAACGACACGGCCACCCGGGAGCCGTCGACGTCGACGATGTCGATGTCGACCCTGGTGCCCTTGACCAGCGCCTGCACCGAGCCGGTCACGGCCCACAAGGCGTCGCCGCGCTCCGCGAGCACGAAGGTGCAGCCCACCGCGTCGCCGGGCGGGCAGGAATCCATGTAGACGCGCGCCGAGTAGTCCTCGAAGTCCGGCGTGTCTTCGATGCGGATCACCCGCAGGTCCGAGCGGTCCGCCAACTTCTGGGCGACGTAGTTCTCGATCAACGCCGCCAGCGAGGCCGACTCGTCGTTGCGGGCTTGCAGGCCACCCACGAGCACCGGTACGGGCTCGGCGGCCTGGAGGAGGGACGGGAACAGGAGGATCGGGAGCACGGCGGGGGAGTCTAGCAGGCCAGCGCGCGGGGCGTACTACGGCGCCCGGGCGACCTTCCGCCGGGGCGCCCGTTTCTCCGGCAGCGCCGCGCTCGCGGAAGCCATCACGGCCACCGCGTCGACGAACGGGGTCTCCGCGTCGATCTCGTGGCGGTAGAAGCCCGCGAGTGTCCAGCCGTCGCGCTGCCAGCGCGCCACCTCGCGGCAGAGCGCCACCGGGTTCTCGGACTGGAGCGCCACGGCGCGGGGATCCAGGCCGCGCACCGCGTCGACCAGTCGCTGCCCCAACTCCTTCCGGCCGCAGTCCACCCACACCCGGGGGCGGCGCCCCAGGAGCCGGGGCGCGGTGACCTCGATGGCCTCCACCCAGCCGTCGACCACCAGTTCCGCCGTCACGCCGTTGTCGCGCACGTTCTCGGTGGCGCGGCCGGCGAGGCGGGGCTCCGACTCCACCCCCACCGCCCAGCCGCTGGCCCGCGCCAGCGTCACGAGCCGCTCGCCGATGCCGCTGCCCATCTCCAGCACCGCGTCGCCCGCTTCCACGCCGAGCATCGCCGGGGCCGCCGACAGGAAGCGGTCGTAAGCCACGAGGTCGCTCGGCAGCGTTTCCTCCTGGCCCACCTTGATGGTGCCCCCGGCCAGCGCCAACGCGATCCAGGAGTGGCCGTAGAGCCGCTGTACGCCCGAGCCCTTGGGGTCGGTGTCGGGCGGGTAGTTGGCGACGACACCGCGCAACTCGGTGATGTTGGCCGCCAGCGCCTCCACCCACGTGTAGAGCACCGGCGTCGGGCGCGACGCGCGCAGGGTGAGGAGGATCTCGCCGTTGGCCACGCGACAGCGGATGCCGCGCACCGGCCCGTCGCGACCGGGGCGCACGTCGCACTCGCGGAGGGTCGCCGCCACCGCGCCCATGGCGAGGCGCACCGCCGGGTCCACCTTGGGGCAGCGGGGGATGGCCACCAGTCCCTCCCCCTCGCGGGCCACCACGCCCAGCCTCGGCTGCCCCTGGTCGCTGTAGCCCCAGTGCAGGAGGATCTCCGAGGCGCTCCCGGGCTCCGCGAGGACGACCGGCGACAACGGCAGCGCGGCGCCGGCCTCGGCGGCGGCGGCGGCCCAGAGCGCATCGTGGGCGGCCTGGCGCCCTTCCGGGGAGAGGTGCATCCAGGGGCAACCGCCGCAGGGGCCCCACTTCTCGCACGCGGGCTTGACGCGGTGCGGGTGCGGGGCGCCGACCACGGAGAGCACCCGGCCACGGAACTGCTGGCCCTGCTGGCCGAAGACCCGGACTTTCGCGGCCTCGCCGACGATCCCGCCGAAAACCGCGAGTTGTTCGCCGTCGCCGCGCACGAAGGCCTCGCCGCGGCTCAGCCAGCCCTCGGGGGTAACGACGTGGGTGTCGCGTGGCATGGGCCGGCGGCTATCCCGGTGACTCCCCGGGGGGCGCGATCGGCGCGAGACGGAGGCCTTGACGCGGCCAGGGCCGACGGTCGTCCCGTCACCCCGCCCGACCGCCGCCACCCCCCCCCACGAGACAAGGCCGACAAGTCCCCGGCATGGGTCGTGCCCAGCGGACCGCGCGACCGGAGCAAGCGTTGACCCTCACCCCCGCAGGAGGCATACTTGATCGCAAACATGGCCACCGCACACGAGCTGACGCCCGAGGAAGCCGACGAGTATCGCCGGTATCCCGACAGCG
>CAYHRZ010000495.1:0-4363 GCA_964359125.1 uncultured Klebsiella sp.
CCTCCGGCATCCTGATGTCGCAAAGCACGATGTCGGCCCGGCCCAGCATCCCCAACGCCTCCCGACCATTCGCGGCGGAATGGACCTCGTACCCGGCCCGAGCGAGGATCAGTTCCAGTAGGTGGCGCAGGTTTTCCTCGTCGTCGACGACGAGGACCCGCAGCGCGGTCGACATCCCGCGAAGGATACCGTGTCCGGCGTGCGCGTACTGCAACTGGTCCACGGATTCCCGCCCCGGGAGCGCGCCGGGACGGAGGTCTACGCCGCGCGGCTGGCGGACGGACTGCGCACGATGGGTCACGACGTGCACTCGGTCGCGGCCACCATCGCGCCCGGCGCCGCGATGTACGACGTTCAAGAGGAGCAGGGGCTCACGCGGGTCGTCAACAACACCCCCTACGCAGGCGTTCGGCGCGGCGAGGCGGATCGCTCCGTGCGGGCCATCGTGGCCGACATCGCCGCGCGATTTCGGCCGGACGTCGTCCACGTCCAGCACCTCCGCGGCCTCGATATCGCGGCCGTCCCCGGCGTCCCCACGGTGTGGACACTGCACGACGCCTGGGCCTGGTGCGCGGCCGGCGGCTTGTTGTTGAGGGACGGTGCGCCCTGCGAGGGACCCGGGCCCTCCTGTGGGCCGTGCGCGTCCGGATGGGTCCGCGACGGGGTCGGCGTCGCGAGCGCCACCGCCGTAGCTGGCCGCCTGGCGCCCTGGATCGCGCCCCAACGCCTCCACCGGGCCTGGCGGCACCTCCCCGCCGCCGTCCGCGCCGTGGCGTCCCGGGGCGCCACGCCCGTCACCGCCGCGCAGGTCGAGGCCCGGCTCCGCGCCACTCGACAGTTCGCGGACCGTTGCACCCTGGTCGCGCCGTCGGCCTGGCTGGCGGACGCGGCCGAGCGGCAAGGTTTCCCCCGCCCGGTCGTGGTGCCGCACGGCGTCGACACCCCGCCCGTCCACCGGTCGGCCGGCCCCGACGCCCCTTTCCTCTTCCTCGGCACACTCGCACCTCACAAGGGGCCACACCTCGTGGTGCAGGCCCACCGGCAGAGCGGCATCGACCGGGCGCTCCACCTACACGGGCCACCCGGGCCCGACCCCCGCTACGTCGCGGCGCTGCCCGGCCGAGGCGCACTCGCCGACCCCTTCCCGGCGCTGGCCAGCGCGCGGGCCCTCGTCCTCGGCTCCACCTGGCCGGAGAACGCCCCGCTCGTCGTGATCGAGGCCCGCGCCGTGGGCTGCCCGGTGATCGCCCCCGCCATCGGGGGGCTCCCGGAACTCGTGGAGCACGGCGTCGACGGCCTCCTCTACGCCCCCGGCGACGTGCGCGAGTTAGCCCGGGCCCTACAGCGCGCCGACGCCACACCCCACTTTCCCGTTCGACCACCGCCCACTTTCCGCGAACACCTCCTCCGCGTGGAGTCTCTCCTCCTGGGGTCGGAGGTTAAGCGTTAAGCCTTTCCGCCGGGGCTCCCGCGCAGCGGGCACCGGCGGTGGTGGTTACCGTGGTGTGATGCCCGCCACGCTCGACGACGCCCGCGCCACCGTCGACGCATTCCTCCTCCAAGTCGGCGTCGATGGCGACGTCAGCGCCGAGGGCTTCTGGACGGCGCGCTGTGGCTCCACGGTACTGGTCCTGTCTGCCTTCTCGCACGAGGAACGGAACTACCTCCGGATCGCCGCCATCGTGCTCGTGGGCGGTCGCACGTCCCTGGACCTCCTCACCCGCCTCTTGCGCCTCAACGCCGAGGCCCTGTTCGGCGCCTTCCAACTCTTCGACGACCAAACCGTAGCGTTCACCCACACCATCCCCATCGACGGCCTCTCGCTCGACCACTTCGAGAACGCGCTCCGCTACGTCGCGCGGGTGGCCGACGATCACGACGAGGCCCTCCAGGCGCTGGCCGGCGGCGAGCGCGCCGAGGACCTGCTGGACCCTCACCGTCCCCCGGCCTGGTGAGAATCCTCCACGTCTCCCACGCCTGGGACGCCGGCGGCAGCGGCCTCTACGCCTCGGCGGTCGCCGCCGCGCAGGCACGCGCCGGTCACGATGTTCGCCGATTCGGTCCCGTGCCCCGCCGGGAGCGCGGCTTTCGCGCCTCGTGGTCCTCGCCGGAGGTGGAGATCGCGTTCCTCGCCGAAGTCCGCGGCGTCGAGGTCGTCCACGTTCACCACCTGTCGGGCCTGTCGATGGACCTCCCTCGCCTCGCCCGCGAGGCGGGAGCCCGTGTCGTGGTCACGCTGCACGACTACTGGCTCGCTTGCGCCCGGGGACAGCTCGTCGACGCCAGCGGCGACCGCTGCCCAGGGCCCGACATCGACCGCTGCGCCCGGTGCCTGGCGCCCCACCTCTGGGCACCGCTGCCCTTCGCGACCTCCCTGCCACTCCGCCGCGCGTCCGTGGCCGACCGGCTCGGCGCCTGGACCATGCTCCGCGACAGCGTGGACCGCTTCCTGGCCCCGTCCGCGCACGTCGCCCGGCGCCTCTGCGTGGAGGCGCAGTCGCTGCCGCTGCCGCTCCTGCTCCCCGTCGAAGTCGCGCCGCCCGCCCCGCCCGGGCCAGTCCGGTTCCTGCTGCTCGGAACCCTGGTCCCCACCAAGGGCGCCCACGTTGCCATCGAGGCGTTCGCGGGCCTGCCCTCGGGCTCCGGCGAATTGCGGGTGGTCGGCCCCGCTCCCCCCTACGACGGGAGCAACGCCTACGCCGAGCGCCTGCGCGCCCGCGCCGCCGAGGTGCCCGGCGTGCGCCTCGAGGGTCCCGTGCCGCACGCGGCCGTCGCCCACCTGCTCCACGGCGCCGACGTGCTTTTGGTTCCGAGCCTCTGGGAAGAAAACGCCCCGCTGGTGGTCGGCGAGGCCCTGGCCTCGGGCCTCCGCGTCCTGGCCAGCGATCTCGGTGGCATCGGCGAGGTGGCACCTCAGGCGCGACTGGTGGAGCCGGGAACGGTCGCCGCGTGGCGTGCCGCCATGGCCGCCGAGATCCGCCGGGGGCGGGGACGTGATTCACCGGTTCTTCGCGACACGATCGACGCGCACGCCGCTACACTCCTGGCGCTGTACGCCGAACTACGCGCTGCCTGAGGTGCCCGTGATCCTGATTGCCTCGCTCGCCCTCGCCGACGACGCCACGCTCGCCGACTGCTGCCGGGCGGGAGGCGCCAACGCTTGCCCCACCTCGCTCGCGGTCCGCACCGAGAAGTCGTCCGTCGAGGCGATCGGTCTCGGCTACGAGGTCGCAGGTGCTTGGACACTCGCGTGCTCGGGCAAGGGAAAGTGGGATGCCGCCTTCACCGCCGACGTCGACGCCGATCCGCCGTTCGGACAGGTGCTCACGACGGTCGCCCCACTGGCGATGCACTGCTTCGTACAGTCCTGCGCGCTGCCCGAGAGCACCTGCCTCGGCAGCCCCGACGCCGAGGGGCGCCTGAGCGTGGTGGACTGCGAGAGCAACATGCCGGCCGACCACGCCGCCTTGGCCCGGCCCGCTCGTGGTGTCCCGACCGGAGGCAAGGTGGTGGTGATCGACGGCAAGCCGCTAGTGGCCAGCCCGGTCACGGCATCGCCCCCGGCCGCGCCCACCGCCGCCGTTCCTTCGGCGCCGCCCGTCGCCGTCGCCCCGCCCACACCGCCCGCCCCCGTGAATACGCCGCTGCCCGTCGAACTGCCGCCGGACCCACCCGAGCCCTGCCCCGCCGCTCCCGAGGCCGCCCGGAGCGAGTCCCGAAAGCGAGTCAGCACGGGCGACGACCTGCGCGTGGCCGGGAGGGTCGACGACGCCCTCCGTGACTACAAGGCCGCGCTCACGATGGACAAGTGCAACGGCTACGCCTGGATGAGCATCTCCATGCTCGCAGAGCAGCAGGGGCGGACGGATCTCGCGATTCGCGCGCTCAAGAACACGACGCGCCTGCTCCCAGCCCACCCCGGCGCCTTCCTCATGCTGGGCAAGGCCTACGAGTCCTTCGGCCAGCGATCCCTCGCTGCCACCGCCTACCGGCGCGCGACGGATCTCGCGCCGTCGAATGCCGAGGCCATCGAAGGCTATATGCGGACCCGCGGGGGCTAGGCTCCTGGGATAGGCGGCGCGGCATGACGCCCGCCCCCGACGACGGCTTCAGCATCGTCGAACTGGTCTTCGCTGCCGACTTGGTCGTGCAACTCGTGCTCTTCTGCCTTCTTGGCATGTCGGTCGCTTGCTGGGGGATCATCCTCAACAAGTGGAACGTGGTCCGGCGGGCACAGGCGCAGTCCACCTCGTTCACCGACGCATTCTGGAAGGCCCCGAATCTCGACGAGATCTACCAGCGCACGGGACGGTGGCCGTCCAGCCCCATCGCCGAGGTGTTCAAGGCCGGCTACGTCGAGTTG
>CAYHRZ010000496.1:0-4360 GCA_964359125.1 uncultured Klebsiella sp.
CCGCGCCGGGGGGGGGCCGGCCGCGCGCGCGGGCGGCCGCTTCGGGCCGCCGTGGGCCGACGCCGACTACGGTTCGGGTCCTGCTTCGCCAGTCGGCGACGCCCGGCCGCGAGGGCGCGCGCGGCCGGAGGCGGGGCGCGCGCCGTCCGCCCGGTCGTTCGCCTGCGGCACCTGCGAGCTGCTCGCGGACCCGGCGACGGCCGCCGCCTGGCGCGGCCGACCCGAGTTGCGGCGCCCGCGGGCAAACCAGACCCGGGGCGACCTCGTCATGGCGGTGGCGGTGATGGAGGAGGAGATGCCCACCGCGCCCGGCCGTGTCGACTCGCGGGACGGGTCGGTCGAGGTGCCGGGTGTCGAGGTGGTCGAGCCCACCCGGCCCTGGTGGTTCGACAGGGACCTGCCCCCTGCGATGGAGGGGCGCCCGGACTGGCCGGGCACCCGCGAGGTCCCCGACGACGGGGGGGGAGGCCTGGTTTCCCGCTGCGACGAGCGTAAGATCGCGATCGACGCGGAGGACGTGCGTAGGCTCCGCGACCGGTGCCGGATCGACCTGGGCCCGCACGCGGATAACGGCGGGCAGGACCTGAGCTACACTCTCCCTGGCGGCTACGAGCCGAGCACGAGCAAGGGCGAGATGTTCGCGGACTTCCTCGCTGCATACATGAGCGCTAAGACGACGGACTGGGAAACCCTGGCCCGCAACATCAAGGCGAACGACCAGCCGAGGACCACCGGGTGTTTCTGGGACGACGGCGGTGGCTTCATGTACCGGGCCGTGCTGCACGCGCTCGCGCTGCTCGCCTCGGCCCCGAGGATCGACCAGCTCGGGAGCACCAACGAGGACCTCTACGCCGGCCTGCGCAAGGCGGTGCGCAACGGTGACTTGCCCCTGTACCTCAGCGAGTGGGGGGACGACGAGCGGGGGGTCCTGCTCGTGGACGAGCAGGGTCGCGTCGGCATCGGGAGGACCGGGCCGGGGAGCTGGACGGCCATCACCATCGCCGAGATCTCACTGTCGCCGTACTCGCGGCACTGGGCGGCTGCGGCCGACTACTACTTCTGGTGGGCGTGGCGCCTGCACTCGCGGTGGCGGGAGGGGGCCGACGATGCCGCGCGCCTCGCCGGGACCACCTGCGCCCGGCTCGCACTCGCTGCGGTGGCCGACATCGCGGCGGTGATCGCGCACGAGTGGGTACACCTGCAGGGGTACTGGCCGGGCCACTGCCGCGGCCTGCCGCCGGCGACGGCGATGGACCTCACGTCACTCGCCGGTGGGCTTGCCGCAGGGGCGGCGGTCGTTGACGCCTTCACCTGGCTCGGCGGGCTCGCCCTGCTCGGGGCCTTCGCGGAGGAGGGCTACCACTGCCGGCACAACGTGCTCCAATACGGCACGGCGGCACACCTGATGGGCAGCTTCGGGCTGCCCTTCCCGCCGCAGTGGGAGTGGGCGGTGGGCAGCGAGGTTGAAATGGAGATGCTGGGTGACCTCGTGGACTTGCAGGTCGCCGACCAGCAGTACGAACTCGTGTGGGTAATGGTTGGTTTTGTCAACTTCGGCCCGACGCTCGGAGCCATGCTCAGCGGATGGAGTCGCGCACCTTGGCCCGGCAACCACGACTGGTACGACACCTTCTGGGGTTTTTCCAGCGTGCTCGAGGCGGACGGGTGCAAGTCCGTGCGGTTCAACATCGCGACGAACTGGGACATCGCCGGCAGCAGACCCGTCGGCTACACGTGGCAGGTGCCGAGCGCGTGTCGCGACGGTGGCGCGGGGATCACCCACGCGGCGACTTACGGGTGAGGCGCGGATCCGCTTGCGGATTGGCGCCTTCCTGTGGGTGGGGGCGAGTGATCGCCGCCACCGCGTTCGCCACTGGCTGCACGCGCACGGTCCACCCGGACGACCTCTGCGAGCTCGTCGAGTCCCACGAGACCGGCGCGCCCAGGAACGCCTACGTCGCGTGTGGCGAGCGGGGCGAGGCGTTGCCTTGCGAGGGCGAGCTTATGGGGCAGGCGGCAAGTAGGGGGGCGATCGAGGCCGCACTCTCGGCGTGCATCGGTCCCTCTGGCCCCCACCCCACGGGCCGCATCGGAGCGACCGCAGGGCACTGCGACGGCGATTCGGGGGCCTTGGTTTACGAGTTGTTGTTGCCTTGCGAGGTCAGCACCTGGTGATGGGCGTCCCCGCCCCGGCCAACAGCCCCGGGCGACTGATCGCCAACGCCCTCAACTTCGCCGACGGCCTGGTGTTCGCGGGCAACGACCCCGCCGACCCGCGGGCGGCCCCGCCCGCCCCGGGGTGGGGGCTGGGACTCTACCGGATGCGACTGTTCGAGGACGGGTACATGGGCCCCCGCTGGCACCGGGGCACGACGGCGGTCACGGTGGAGGGCGGCTTCGGCTACGAGTTCATCCCCATGGGCCACGGGGAGCGCAGCCGTGTCCCGAGCGACGTCGCGCGCCTGCGCATCACCGCGTGGTGGCTGGAGGTCAACACCGTCGCCGGGGAAGAGAAGGCCGAGGTCGCGCTGAGCCTGTACGACGCGGGCGAGTCGGGCGCCACGCGGCTGGCCTACGCGACGGCCGACGGCGAGCACGTGATCCGCATGCAGTGGGAGTGTTTCCGCTGGGACGGCACCCGCGCGCCGACGGGCCAGGTGTACTTGCTGGTGAACTGTGTCGGCGGGGTACCGGCCGACGAGCGCTACCCCCACCGCGAGCACCGGACGTTGTACGTCTCGTGGTTCTGGGAGACCGGGGAGGACCCGTCGCTGATCGCCTGCGGCACGCCGCAGGCGGACCTCTGCCCGGCGGTGCCGCGGGGTGTCCAGACCGGCCCGGCGGTCTCCGACGGGGACATCGTCGGGGGCGCCGAGGACGACGACGACGGGCAGGTCTACCTGACGCTGGCCTGGGAGCTGGATCAGCGCCGGTGGTTGTTCCGGGAGGATGTCGACATCGACGAGGATGGCTTTCCCGGGATTACACCGTTATGACCGCGCGTGTCGGCCCAAGGCTTGCCCTCCACCGCGCGGTGATCGCCGCGTCCCTCGCAGGTTGTGCCGACGACACCGTGGACCGCGTGACGCGGGACGAGGGGTGTGCCGGCTACGATCTTGGGGCGCTGCTGGAGACGCGGCTCGTGGGGGGTTTCGACATGGACGAGGCGAACCCGGAACCTGGGGCAGCGGAGGTGCAGGAGCTACGGGACGAGGCCGCAGTACGCGACTGGTACGATGCGCTCGGATTCGGCTACGGGTCCGAGTTTCCGAGCCACTGGGAACTGCCTGACTTCGGCACCGAGATGGGCGTGACCATTCCGTGGGCCGACGGGAATGTGGTGCCTCGCGCGAGCCGAACTGGTGGGGTCGTTGGCTTCTACGACGACGTGGGGCCCAGCGCGCTGATCGTCGCGGTCTACCAGCTACCGGCCGAGTGCGACTACTCGGAGTACCACGCCCAAGTGATCTCTCTCCACGCCGTCCCCGTGGGCAAGATCGAAACCTGTTCCTTCGGCAACCCAGAGTTTTGTTGCTCCTACCTCGACCGGGAGGAGTGCTGACGTGGGGTGTACGTGCGCGGGGCGCCAACCCGACTGCGCCTGGGGTTGCGGACCTGACGCCCGCGTCGTAGGCCGCTTTGTCCCGCCCTGGGCCGACGCGGCCTACGATGCGGGTCGTGCGGAGAGCGACTGTGTCGACGGCGGGATCCGATGGCGTGCCTGGGAGGCTGTCCCGGGTGCCCGTTCACCGAATCCAGACGTACGCGTCGTCGAGACCGAAGGACTCGTCGCCGGCGTCCTGGTCGAGCGTGCTGCCTCCGAGCAGGGTGAGCGTCGAGGCGCTGTGTGACAGCGTCGCCGACACCGTCCACAAAGAGTCGTAGGAGCCGTAGTAGCCCCGGTTCCAGCCACACACCTCCGAGTAGCTGCTGCTGTGGTTGTTCTGCGACTGGCTCCACAACGACGTGCCATCCACCTGCACGTAGGCCGTCTCACCGTCCCAACTGTCGAGCGCGATGTACTCGATCTCCGCCCAGGCCTCGGTGTGGACGATGCTGTAGGTCGACAATGCGATCGACATCGTCCCGCCGCTGATCACGCCGTAGCCGCCGAGGATCGTCCCCCAGCCCCCGCAACTGGTGGTGGTCGTCGTCGTCCACCGGCTGTCGGCGCCGCTGTCGAAGGTGTCGTCGAAGATCAGCGTCCAGCCGCCGCCGTCGGTGGTCATGTCACACGCCGTCTGGGTGGGGGTGCCCGCGAAGTCGATCCAGTAGTCGCCGTCGGTGCTCGCGATGCCATCCACCAGGAGGTCGAGACAACTGCTCCAGGGGCAGGCCGCGTCGGAGCCGGGGTACACGC
>CAYHRZ010000497.1:0-4356 GCA_964359125.1 uncultured Klebsiella sp.
CTTCGCCCTGGGCGTTGGGCAACCACTCGCCGAAGAACATCTTCTTCCCGGTCTTCGGGTTGCGGGTGAAGGCCACGCCGGTGGCCGACTTGCCGCCCATGTTGCCGAAGACCATCGTCTGGATGTTGACGGCGGTGCCCACGTTCTCGGGGATGTTGTTCGTCTTGCGGTAGTAGCGGGCCCGCTGGCTGTTGAAGCTGCGGAACACGGCTTCCACCGAGAGCTTGAGCTGCTCCTGGGGGTCCACCGGGAAGTGGCCGGCGCTGTCCGCCACCACCACCTTGAGCTTCTCGACCAGGCCTTGTAGCTCCGAGACGCTCATGTGCTGCGGCTCCTTGCCGGGCACGTGTTCGTCGACCACCTTGTGGAAACGGGTGTAGTGGATGCCGAGCACCACGTCGCCAAACATGGTTATGAAACGCCGGTAGCTGTCCCACGCGAAGCTGGCGTTGCCGGAGCGCTCGGCCAGGCCGAGCACGGTCTGGTCGTTGAGCCCGAGGTTGAGGACCGTGTCCATCATCCCGGGCATCGACTGCGGCGCCCCCGAGCGCACGCTGAACAAGAGCGGGTTCTGCGCGTCGCCGAAGCGGCGGCCCATGCGCGACTCGACGAGCGCCAGGGCGGTCGCGACCTCGCTCCACATGCCGTCCGGGTAGCCCTCGCCGTTCTTGAACCAGTAGTTGCAGGCGTCCGTGACCAGGGTGAAGCCCGGGGGAACGGGAAGCCCAAGGCGGGTCATCTCCGCGAGACCGGCGCCCTTGCCGCCGAGCAAGGTCTTCATCTTGCCGTCGCCGTCAGCCTCGCCGTTACCGAAGGAGTACACCCATTTCATCGGAACCAGACCTCTCGCGGGCGCGGGGTCTAATCCGGATCGAGGCGCGCGGCCGCACGCTCAGCGCAGGATCACGCCGGTACCCACGACATCCACGTCGGCTTGGATGTACCCGCCGTCCGACAAGACGCTGGCCCGGCGGTGGACCTCCCAGCGGATGTCGTCGCCGGCGGCGGTGAACACCCCGTACGGCTCCGCGGGCGGCTCGCCCCCGCTGGAGAACGCGATCGGCCAGCGTCCTTCGTACATGCAGCAGTCCCACTCGTCAAAGCCGTAGTTCACCGCGTCGCCGCTGAAGAACACGTCGTAGTAGGGGTAGTAGCCGCGAGACCCGCCGACCAGGGACGTGGACCAGCCCATCATCAGCTCGGTCTCCCCGTCCTCCGCGAAAGTGAGCCAGGACAGCGGGTCCAGGCAGCCGCCGGGGCTCTCGTCCCGCGTGACGGTGTGCGACACGTCGAAGGCAAAAACGCAGCCGGGACACTTGCCGGTGTAGCGGGTGCCGGACAACGCGACGTCGAGGTCGCACAAGGTCTCTCCGCCGGCAGAGCTGAAGAAACTCACCTCGCCCTCGAAGGCGCGCTCGGCGGCGGTCTCGCCCTGGGGGCCAGTGTCGTCGGGCGCGCTCGCGCTTGGCGGCTGGGCGGGATCGGTCGTGCCGCCCGTGCCGCAGGCGACAAGGAACGACAATAACGTCGCAGATCCGGTCATTTGGGTAATCCTGCTGGGGCGTGAGCGTGGTCGATCACCAGGGTGGGCGCGTCGCCCTCCGCCGGACTCAGGCTGCGCGTCCGGCGGGCGTGGGGTGGCACCAACACAGTGTACCCGCCCTTGCGCGGGCCGCTCGCCTGAGCTCACCACGTTCGAGCAGTTCGCCAGCGTCCCGAACCGCGCCACGATGCCCAGCCAGGGCCCCAGCCGCGCCGGGCCCTCGGCGGGGTCGTGGCTCATGACCATCACCAGGCGTATCGCGACGCATCTCGCCTGAAAACCGGACACTACGGCCACCAGACCCGCGGTCTCCCCCCGGTTGTGTCCGGTGCGACGTCGTGAGCGAGGAGTACTCGTGTGACCAGTCGGCGCGGGAGCGAGGGCGCCGGCGGGCGTAGCGTTCGGCCTCCGGGCCAAGCCCGGTCGCGAGGCGTCCTGGTGCTCCAGCCTGCTTCGCCGTCGGCCGCCCAGGGAGATGGTTGCGGGAGGACTGCCAGCACTCACGGCCCCCAGACGTGGAAGACGCGCGTTCTACCCGCGTCGGCGTCGTGAAGAACCAGGTCGCACACCGGCTGCCAGAGGGAAACAACGTGGCCGCCGGGCACGACCTCGAACCCCAGCGGAAGTGCCCCTGGCACGGAGCTCGGCGGCAGCAGCTCGGCGACCGCACCCGAGGCCGACACCTCGAACCGCCGGACGCGGGTGCGAGCACGGACCACGAGGCCGGAGCGATCAGTGGCGACGGCGAATCCCCGTGCCTGAGTGGCACCGTCAAACGTCGGCACCGGCACGTCCGCCTCGCCGTCGGTCCAGACTCGCAGCAATGCGTTGCCTGCGGGGTCACGGAACCCGAGCACCTCTGGGGATGCGGTGGGGAACACCGCCCTCGGACCCGCCTCGCCGGCTCCGTCGCGGTCGTCGAATCGATCGATCCCATTCGCGACTGCGCGCGCCACGCTCGCCCTGCGTCCCAAGCAGCCTGCCGCCCGCTGAAAGGCTCGTGAAAGGCCAGGGCGACGACGCGCGCCTAGTTTCCTGGAACCCAAGGAGGCTCCCGTGTCCCGACTCTCACTGCTGCTCCCACTCGCGGTGGGTGGTTGTGCTTCCCAGTCCGCGCGCGATCCGGGCGAGTGGAACAACGTGGAAAACCAGTCCGGCGCGAGGGTGGAGATCGTCGACGACAGCTCCCAGCCTGCCCCGGCCGACAGCGCCAACACCGAGGTGACTTGCGTGGCCGCCAGCGCGACCGTCATCGAGACCACCGTCGAGGGCGACACCCTCTACATCCGCGCCGAGGACGAGCTCGCTGCCGCCGGCTGTGTCGTCACCGTCCCCGCCGACATGGTGCACGAACTCTACGTGAGCGGATCGGGCAGTGTAGAGAGCACCGCCACCTTCCCGCACCTCGAGGGCGGCGAGGTGACCGGGACGGGCAACGTGGACCTCGGCGTGGCGCTCAACCCCACCCTCGACGTGCGCGTCCGGGGTTCGGGCAACGTGACGCTCCGCTGGATCGAGGCGGAGGAGGCGAACTTCGACCTCTCCGGTCAGGGCTCGGTGACCGCCGCCGGCACCGTGGAAACGGGCACCCTGAGCGTGTCGGGTACCGGAGCCTTCTACGGCGCCGAACTGGAGTTCGAGACGCTGTACGTGGACATCACCGGGACCGGTGACGCCTACATCAACGTGACCGGGCACGCCGTGGTCTCGCGCCACGGCTCCGGGCTGGTGGTGGTGGCGGGCTCGGGCGAGGTGGAATTCACCGACTGAACCATCCCTTCCTACCTGCGGAGCTCCTATGCTACTGCTCCTGCTCACGACGCTGACCACGCCGCCGGTGTTTGCACTCCCGCCGCGGGGCGGCGCCAAGGTCGGCGTCGGCGTGGGCGGTGGCCTCGGCGTGTCCGGGCTCTCAGGGAAGTTCTGGCTGCGCGGCGACAACGCGCTCCAGGTGGTCGTCGGCGCTTGGGGCCTCGGGCGGTACCCCTACAGCGACCCGTACTTCTACCCCTACCCCCACGCGCCCGGCGTGAGCGTCGACTACCTGTTCGAGATGCCCTCGCTCGCGCGCAGCGAGCCGGTGATCGTGGCGTGGAACCTGGGTCTGGGGGGAGCCGTGGGCGCCTACGAGCCCGCGTGGCTCGGGGCCTCCGGCGTGGCGGGACTCGAGTTCGCGTTCCAACCCGCACCGATCGACCTCACGCTGGAGTACCGACCGGGCTTCATCTTCGTCCCCGGCTTCGGGCTCGACTTGGTGAACTTCTCCGGTCACGCGCGGGTGCACTTTTGAGCGCGCGCCTGCTGGCCTTCCTCGTCCTGCCAGCGTGCGCGCCGGGCGTCGAGCTGGGGGAGGCGACCCTGGAGCCCGCGGGCTTGCTCGGGCTGGACGGGGCCTCCGCGCGCTGCGAGGTGGCCAACCGCAGCGGCACGCCCGCGCCGGTTGCGGTCACCTTCACCGTGCGCCTGCCCGACGGCACCTCATCCACCGCGACGGAGTCGGCGGTGCTCGGGCCCAAGGAGGTCAAGACGATGGAACACCGCTTCGCCGGCGTGGGGCCGAGCTTTCGCGAACAGGCCACCGTGAGCTGCGCCGAAGCGAGGTGGTAGGCCCTGCTCCCGACGAACTCTTGACCTACGACGGCCACCCGGCGAACGCCTTCCGGTACCCTGCGGACAACCCCGAGGACGCATGCGCCACGCCCTTCCCCCTGCCCTCCTCGTCGTGTTGCTCGGTTGCGCCACGGACCCGAGCGCCGACCCGACCGCGGCGCTGCAGAGCGCGCCCCTCGTCCGCTCCGCCGACTGCACCGAGC
>CAYHRZ010000498.1:0-4347 GCA_964359125.1 uncultured Klebsiella sp.
GCTTGACCACGAGTTCTTCGTAGCTGGACCCGAAGTCGGGGAAGACGTGGGTCTCGGAGCTGATCGAGCCCTGGGGGTGCCCGGCCAGTTCGAAGACGTACCAGTGGTCCTCGGCGGGCATGAACCGCACGCCCAAGCCCTGTCGCGACCCGCCCGCGATTGGGTTTTCGTCGAGCAGCGGGTCCGTCGGATCGGTCCCGAAGTAGAAGTCGCCCCGGTAGTAGACCTCGGTCTTGATGCGCGACACGTCGCCCACGAGGTCGTTGACCTGCCCGATCGTGTCGTTGACGGCGAGGATGGTGGTGTCGTCGCGGAGCAGCTTGCCCACCGTCCCCTCCCCCCGGTCTAGACCGCCGGCGATGGACTCCACGTGGGCCAGGGTGCGGTCGAGCTTCTCCGTCGCCGCCCGGATTGCGAGCATCTCGGCGTCGACGCTGCCCCCGGTGGTCTCGACCACCTGCTTCAGGGCCTCGCTCACGTCCTTCAAGTTCTGCGCGATGATCGCGATGTCGCCGGAGTTGTTGGCGGCGATGAGGCGCAGCTCCTCCGACAAGGCGCGGATGTTCTGGATGGTGAGCACCAGCTCCTGCCGGGTGGTCTCGTCGTCGGTGATGCTGCGGATGTTCCCGGTGATCGTCTTGACGTCGCCCGAGATGTCGTTCACCTGACGGAGCACACGCTCGAGGTCCGGCGGCATGTCGGCCGTGGCGATGGTGTCGCCCGGCGCGAGCATCTGGGTCGACGTGCCGATGACCAGGCGAATCGACTTGTCGCCCAGCATGCCCTCGGACTTCAACGCCACGTGGCTGTCGACCGGGATCTCCACGTTGTCCAGCACCGCGAGGGTGAGGTGCGCCGTGTTCCCCTGCAGTTCGAGCTTGTCGACGTGGCCGACGATCACCCCGGCCACGCGAATCGGCGTGGTGCGAAAGACACCCTCGGCGGTGGGGAAGTCGGCGTAGAGCGTGTAGGGCGTACCCGACGCGCCCGGCTTGTCGTCGGTCTGGATGATGCCCCAGGCCACCGCGACGAGGACGAACAGGGTGAGGAGCCCCACGCGCAGCTCGGTACTGAAGCGAAACATGCGAGGCGCGGAGCATAGCCCGCCGCGATACCCTGCGCGCCGTGCTGGGCCTGCTCGTCGCCTCCCTGTGGACATCGGTGGCGACGGCCGCCTCGTGGGATCCCGACCTCCGCTGGCAGACGATCGCCACCGAGCACTTCCGCATCACGTTCCACGGCGGCGAGGAGCGCATCGCGGCGGAGATGGCGTTGGCGGCGGAGGGCGCCTGGGACATTCTCGTCCCGGAGGTGGGCAGCGTGCCGCGCACCCCGGTCGACATCGTGCTCGTGGACTGGACCGACAGCGCGAACGGGATGGCCCAAATCCTCCCGAAGAACGTGATCACCATCTACGTCACCCAACCGTCGGGAGACAGCACGCTCGGGCTGTACGAGAACTGGAACGAGGCCATCTTGGTGCACGAGCTGGCGCACATCGTCCACATCGACACCGTCGAGGGGCTGCCGCAGGTGGCCCGGTGGCTGTTCGGCTCGCTGATCAGCACCCACCAGGTGGCGCCCTTGTGGACGGTCGAGGGCTACGCCACCTTCCAGGAGACGCGGCACACCGTGGGTGGACGCGGTCGGACCCCCGGTGTCGACATGGTCAAGCGGGCGGCGGTGCTCGAGGGGCAGTTCCCGCCCCTGGGCAACATGGACGGCTTCACGTCGCTGCCGCCCAGCGGCAACCTCCGTTACCTCTTCGGCCAGGACTTCATGCAGTTCGTGGCCGACAGTCGCGGCCTGGACAAGTGGTCCGAGTGGATCCACCGCTACGGTGCCTCCGTGCCCTTCTTCCTGCCTGCGAAGCGAACATTCGGGAAGAACTTCGTCCAAATGTACTGGGAGTGGAAGGAGGAACTGACGCGCCGGTACGAGGCGCAGGCGGCGGCCGTCCGGGCCGAGGGGGAGACGCCGTTCACGGTGATCTCGGAGGGCTCGCTCCCCTGCGGCGGACCGGCCTGGTCGCCGACCGGGGACCGGCTCGTGTTCTCCTGCTCCGATCCCCGGAAAGGCTCCGCGATTTGGAGCTACGACGGCAAGAAGTCCCGGGTCCTGGCCAAGGGGAAGTACGCCGACGACATCTCCTGGCGCCAAGACGGCAAGGCTTTCGTGTACGCCTCGTCGCACGTCGAGGACCTATACATGGTGGTCGACGACGTGCTCATGTTCGATGTCGACAAGAAGGCGTCACGACAGCTCACCGACGGCAAGCGCGCCCGGGACCCGACCATCTCCCCCGATGGCACGCGCATCGTCGCGGTCACCAACGAGTTGCAGGACAACCAACTCGCCGAGTTGACGATCGACCAGCGCCTGTTGCCGATGACCGAAGTCAACGACGGGACGCAGTTCAGCACGCCCAGGTTCTCGCCCGACGGGCAGCGCATCGCGGTGAGCGTGCACCAGGGTGGCCTGCGGGACTTGTGGCTGTACGGGGCCGACGCCAAGCCGCTGCGCCGCCTCACGTACGACATGGCGATCGACGTGCAACCCGCGTGGAGCGCGGACGGCGCGTGGTTGTACTTCGCCTCCGACCGCTCGGGCACCTTCAATGTCTACGCCATCGAAATGGCGACGGAGCGACTTTTCCGCGTGACCAACGCGGTGACCGGGGCGTACGCGCCCTCCTTGCGCCCCGACGGGAAAGAACTGGCGTTCCTCACCTACCGCACCCTGGGCGCGGGGGTGGCGACCATGCCGATCGACCCCGCTAACTTCAAGGATCTCGGGTTCTTGCCCTACGGCCCCTCCAACGAACCTGGGGCGAGCTTCGTGCGCTCCGGGGAGGAGCCGCTGCCGCGGGCGAAGGCCGACGCGCGCGCGGAAGCCGAGGCGAAAAGGGCCAAGAAGGAGGCGCGGGAGGAGGCGCGGGAGGAGGCGCGGGAGGGGAAGGACGAGCGGATGCCCCCTCCCGGCCTTCGGCCACCCTCCCCCGCAAGCGGGGGAGGGCGCAGGGGGGAAACCGGCCCGGGGGGCGAGGGGCTGGAGGCCATGCCCCCGGCCGACGCTCCACCACCCGCCCCCGAGGCCGGGGAAGGGCCCGAGGGGGGACTACCCGGCGCGAAGCCCTACAATCCGCTGCCCACCCTGTTCCCCCCCCGCTTCTGGGTGCCCGGCACCCTTCTGACCACCACCGGCGAGGACTACGGCCTCTACCTCTCCGCCTACACCGGCGGCGTCGACATCCTCCGCCAGTACGGGTACTCGGGCTACGCGACGTACCGCACCGACGCGGAGTTCCTCGGCGGCGGCGCTTCGTTCACCGTGAACCGGTGGCGGCCGGTCTTCGGTGTCTCGGCCAGCACCTACGTGTCGCCGTACGGTCGGATGTACGCCTACAGTTCCCTGCCCGAGGGTGGCGGGGCGTGGATCCCCACCGTGGAGGAAACCACGACTCGGTACTGGGACCACCGCACTCGGGCGGGGGCCTCCATGTACTACCCGCTCGACGAGAAGTCAGGATTCAGCCTCTCGTACCGTGGGGAACTACGGGAGCCGAAGGACGAGTTGCCTGCCGACGTGTACTTCGCCACCTTGCCCACCCGGGGGTTCTTCTCCACGGTCGCTGCGGGCTGGTCGCGCGGCACCGGCGAGGCCTACGCGCTGTCGATCTCGCCGGAGAAGGCCCGGGTGCTCGGCGCCGGCATCGAGTACACGCCCTGGTGGCTGGGGTCGTGGAACTACGACGAGCAAAACACGCCGCAGCCCTTCGACCAGTTCCAGGTCACGGGAGAGTGGCGGGAGTACCGGCCCGCACCGTGGCTGGCCAACCACGTCTTCGCGCTGAAGGTCTCCGGCGGCTTCTCGGTGGGCAGCAAGTTCCGCTACGGGAGCTTTCGACTGGGCGGGTCCTTCTCCGAGAACGGCATCACGGTGATCCCCCAGGAGTGGCGGTCACTGCGGGGTTTCTACACGGGCACCCGCGGCGGCGAGGCCTACTGGCTGACCAGCGGCGAGTACCGCTTCCCCGTGCTGTACGTCGACCGCGGCGTGGGGACGATCCCCTTCTTCATGCGCAACGTCAGCGGCGCGCTGGTCGTCGACGCCGGCAATGCCTGGGACGACACGGACGACGCGGCCATCGGCAACTCGCTGGTGGGCGTGGGCGCGGAACTGCGAGCCTCGGCCATCGCTTTCTACGGCCTGCCGCTCTACGGGCGGGTGGGGTACGCGTTCGCCGTGCTCGGCGACGGCATCGCGATCGGGTCGCTCGACGGGCTCTACTTCGAGGCGGGGACGTCGTTCTGAGGGCGACTACATCGACCCGCTGAAGGTGCCCGC
>CAYHRZ010000499.1:0-4336 GCA_964359125.1 uncultured Klebsiella sp.
CCGTCGCGACTACACCGTCGTGAGCGACCGGCACGGCAACCCGGTGGTGCTCAGCGAGTCGCCGTGGCCCTTGCAGTACGCCCAGCGGGAAAACCCGGGGTTGGAGTTGTTCGAGGTGGAGCCGCTCTGAGCTAGGCTAGGCGGATGAGCCGCCGCCTGTGGATCCTGGTGGTTCTCGGCCTGCTCGCCGCGCTGGGCCTCTGGGGGCTGCGCGAGGCGGACCGGGAGAGCACCGTGCGCCTGCGCCCCCCGCGGGTGCCGGCGATTCGCAAGGCGCGACCACCGTCGAGCGGGAGCGCCGAGACCACCGAGCGCGCCTACGCCACCGTGTCGTGCACGGTCGACGGCGCCGACGCGCGTGGGGCCCTCTGGGCGCGGGAGGCCGAGGGCGAGGTGCGCAACAGCGACGGTGACGACGGGCGGTTCAACCTCGCCTTGCCGCCGGGCGAGTGGACGCTGTCCTGGCAACACGCGGAGCGCTGGACCACCCTGGGCACCCTCGAACTCGACGAGGGCGACGTGGCCGAGTGTGTGCTGCGCAGCCGCTGGACGGTGACCGGCCAGGTGTTCACCCTGCTCGACGAGCCTGCCGCGGGCGTGGAGGTCTTCGGATGCGGCGACACCGTGACCACCGACGCGCGGGGACAGTTCACGCTGAATCCCCGCCGCGGAGAGTGCCTGGTCCGCGCCCGCGTCCGCGACGGCGCGCTGTCGCGCATGAGCGAGGGCGCGTACTTTTCCATTTTCGACCCCGTGGCGCCGGTGCGCCTGCTGATCGACGACAGCCCCGTGGCGGGGGTGGGCATCGTCATCGCCCAGGTCGACGACGGGATCCGCGTCAGCGGCGTGCGACCCGACACCCCCGCCGAGGACGCCGGCCTGCAGGAGGGCGACATCATCGTGGCGGTCGACGGTCACGACGCGGAGGGCTGGTCCACCTTCGAGGCCATGGACGAGATCACCGGCGACGAGGGCACGGTGGTGAAGCTCGACATCCTGCGCGACGGGGCGGAGCGGCAAGTGGCCGTGCGTCGCGAGCGCCTGTCGGACTAGGGGCCTAAAACACTGGCACCAACAAGATCCCCGCGCTGGCGGGCGCGCGCAGCTCCAGGGCAAGCAGGAAGCGAGTGTCCATGCTGCCGTCGGGCAGGAGCCTCGCCCCGCCGTCGGCGGCAAGGGCCACGCCCCACTCGCCGTAGGCCACGCCGATGTTGCCCGAGGCGCCGCCCGACCCCGCGGAGAAACCCGCCCCCAACTCCCCGTTGGACCAGCCGCCGAGGCGGATCAGCGCGCCCACCAGGAACCCTGCGGCGATGTCGCTCTGGGGTCGCGACACGTCGACGGCGAGCACCTCGACCGTCAACCGTGGCTCGGCGGCGGCGAAGGTCCGCGAGCCAAGCTCGTCTTTCCAGGCGCGCACCGCGAGCCGACCGTAGCCGCCCACGTCGAAGGTGGAGTCGACGAACGACGGCCGCTGGATGGTGGCCACCGCGCCCACGGTGGGATCGAAGGTGCGGTCGCGCATGGACTCCACCACGCCCAGGGGCACCAGGCCCGCGCGCACTTCGATGGCGCTGGGACCGGTGTCGGTGAACCCCCGCTCGCTCACGTGGGTGGCGGGCACCGGGTCGATGGCGATGGTGAAGTCGGCCGGCGGGGAGATGTAGGGGATCGGCAGGCAGGCGGCGAGGAGGAAGATCACGGCGGGACGGTAGCACAGCTACCCCCGGCGTTGGCGGCTATGCTCGGGGGGTGACGAGGTTGCCCACCACCATCCAGCGGGTCCTCGGCAGCGCGGTGTTCGTGCTGGCCCTGGGGGCGGTGGTCGCAACGACGACCACGTCCGGGGTCACGATCGCGCAGAGCGCGGCTCCCCTGACCCACGCCTACGCCGAGGTGCGCCTCGAACCCGGGCAGACGGCGACGGTGCGGCTCTCGGCCCACGTCGACGCCGCGCCCGCGCACATGGACCACGCCCAGACCCGGGTCTCGCTGCTGGTCCAGAGCGTGGCCACCGGCGACACCACGGTGGTGGTACGGCCCGCGTGGGCACTCGCCGACGGTCCGCTCGCCACCCTCGACGGGGAACGCGACTCCGAAACCCTCACGCTGTACGCCGACCGGACCTGGAGCGTCACGCCGCGAGCCTGGGACTGGGACGCCCGCCTGGTGTTCAGCAACCATGGCCCCGAGGTGTCGCGGGTGTACCTGGAACTCACGGTCGAGTTCCTCGACGCCGACCTCGGCGCGCCGACCCACGCCCGCGCCACGGTGACGGTGGAGCAGGTCGTGGGCGATCCGGACGAGGTTGACACCGCCGACACCGGCGAGAGCGAAGACACGGCCGACACCGGACTTTGACCGGGTGCGGCGCTACGCCTCGCGCCACTCCCCGGCCAGGCGGAGCCGCTCCTCGGCCTCGGCCGGGTCGAGTTGGTGGGCCGCGGGCGGGTAGTCGTCGAAGAGCGGCATCACGTCGGTGCCACGCACCCGCCGTCGCATCGCGAGAAAGTGCAGGTACTGCTCGGGGGCGGCGTACACCCAGGCCTCGAAGCGTCGCACAAAGGCCGCGAACGACGCCTCGGGCGTGCCCATCCAGGGCAAGGGCTCGGTGATCACGACCCGGTGACGACGCTCACCCGGGCGGCGCGTGACGTAAGTGGGCAAGAGCACGGCCCCGGACTTCTTCCAGATCTGCGCAGGCTGGAGGGAGAAGTTCGCCTTCCTACCAAGGAAGTCCAATTTCAGCCACTTCTTGCCGCCGCCGCCGTCGAAGGCCAGCCCCAGCACGCCGTTCTGCTTCAGGGTCTCAAACGCCGGCCGGAGGAACCGGAACACGTTGACGTGTTCCACCGGCAGCCGCTTCTCCAACTGCCAGCGTCGTTGTAGGACTTTCTCCCAGAGCGGGGTGGTGCGGCTGTCGCGGAGAATCTCCGCCCACACCGGCGGCGGCGCCGAGAGTTGTGCCATGCGGTAGCCCGCGTGCCCCAGGGCGGGCATGATCATCTGGTTGGCGCCGTAGTGGCCGATGAGCACGATGGCGCCGCGGCCCTGGGCCCTCGCGGCGTCGAGGTGCTCGCGACCCTCCACCACGCAGGTGCCGTCGATCGTCCCCGGGTCCAGGAACGGGTACCGTAGCACCTCCAACTCGTTGTAGAGCGTGAGTCGGAAGGCGTCGCCCAGGATCTCGCCTTCCGGCCGCGGTAGCGAACGTCCCGCGTAGATCGCGCGTAGTTCTTCGCTCATGTCGCCGGCGCCCAGCGCTTGCAGCACGCGGCCCCCGGCCCCCGACAAGCCGTCGAGCACCGGCCCGGGCACCCGGTTCACCAGCGACTGCCCTGGGTAGTACAAGAACATGCCACCGAGATCCTTCACGAGGAAACTCGGCTTCAGGCCGCGCTTCCAGCCACTATCCACGCTCGTCCCGCGCGGGATCCACCGCCACCGCCAGCACCGCCTTCTTGTCGACCTTGCCGTTGGGCAGGGTGGGGATCTGCGTCCAGAACTCCACGATCCTGGGCACCTTGTAGTTCGCCATGCGCTCGCGACAGTAGGCCTGCACCCGGCGAACCGTCAACGACGACCCGGGTACGACCTGCACGATCGCCCGCGCTACCTCCCCCCGCAGGCGCTCCTCCGCCCGAACCACCACCACGCCGCGCACGTCGGGGTGTTGGGCCAGGACCTGTTCGATCTCCAGCGGGAAAACACGGATGCCGCCGATCTTCAGCATCTCCGATCTGCGACCGGCAAAGTACACGAAGCCCTCGTCGTCCAGCCGAACCAGGTCGCGGGTCTGGTACCAGCCGCCGGCGAACTGCTGGGCGGTCTCCTCGGGCTGTCCCACGTAGCCCTCCACCACCGCGTCGCCGCGCATCCACAGCTGTCCCACCTCGCCGGTGGGCGCCTCGCTGCCGTCTTCACGCACCACCCGCATCGCGTAGCCGGGGATGGGCTTCCCCGTGCTGCCGGGGCGACGGGGGCCGTCGGCGAGCATCCCCACGCCGACCCCGGTGGTCTCCGTGGATCCCCACACCGGGAGAAACCGCGCCGAAAACGCTGCTTCCATACGGGTAAGCGTCTCGGGTGAGACGTAGGCGCCGCCGGCTTCGAGTACCCGCAACGACGAGTAGTCACCGCCGTGCGCGTCGCGGAAGTCGAGCAGCATCTCGTAGAAGCTGGGCACCCCCATCGTCCAGGTGATGCGGTGCCGCGCGATCAAGTCGGCCGCCACCCGGGGGTTGAGCGTCTCCGCCACCACGAAGGCGCCGCCGAAGAGGATGCTGCGGTGGAACAGCTCGTGGGGGTGGGCAAACACCGAGAACATGCCCAAGTA
>CAYHRZ010000500.1:0-4309 GCA_964359125.1 uncultured Klebsiella sp.
AGCGCCGCCACGCGCTCCCGACCGTCGACCTGGTAGCGCCACTGCCGGTGCAGGTGCAGGGGCGGCGCGGCGGGCGGGTCGTCGACGGTGAGCAGCAGGGCCTGTCCCCCGGGGGCGAGCAGGCGCGTGGCGTCGCGGAGGTAGTCCAGCGGCGGCTTGTAGGCCCGGCTGCTCACGCCGGACCAGGCCCCGGGCGCGAGTTGGTCGGTGTCGCCCTCGTGGACGCGCAGGTTCCGAAGGCCGCAGGCGTGCGCCAGTTCCCGTAGGAAGACGGCGCGCTTCTGTCGGCGTTCAACCAGAGTGACCGTCGCCTCGGGGTTCAGCGCGGCGATGGCCAGGCCCGGGAAGCCCGCGCCCGAGCCGAGGTCCGCCCATGCCCCGCAGGCGCCCAGGGGGGTCGCGACGGCCAGGGCGTCGACGAAGTGGGGCTCGAGCGGCCCCGGCCCCACGAGGTCCATGGCGCCGCGCCAGCGTTCTAGGAGTTCCCGGTGGACGGTGAGGGCAGGGTGCACCGTCGCCGCGGGTAACCGCATTTTTGCCCCCGACCATTTTTTGGCCCGCGGCCTGCATACCTTGGCGACCGTGCCCCCCGTTCCGCCCGCCGCCGTCCCGGCAGACCCACGCCGCCGCGCTTCGAGGCCGGGGTTCTACCTGCACCGGGCCGCCCGGGTGGAGGCGCTGGCTGCCGTGCTGGTCAGCCAGGTCGCGGCGTCGCCACCACCGGACCCGGTGGAGCCGGTCACGGTGGTGGTGGGGAGCCGGGGGATGGAGCGCTGGGTGCGCCACCGCCTCGCCATGGGCGCCTGCGGCATCGCGGCCAACGTGGCGTTCCCCTTCCCAGCCGACGCCCTGGCCAACGCCTTCGCCCTCGCCCCCGAGGGCAGCGCGTGGTCGCCCGCGCGCCTGGGGTGGGCGATCGTCGAGCGTCTCCCCCACCTGCTGCGTGAACCCTCCACCGCAGCCGACTTTGCGCCCGTGGCCGGCTGGCTGGCCCGCGCCGCCGAGCCGGTCTCCTTGGGCGCCGAGCGCACCGTGGACCGGGACCAGTTGGCCCTCGCCCGGGAGTTGGCCGAGGTGCTGGACCGCGCCGCGTTGTTCCGTCCCGACTGGATCGAGGCGTGGGAGCGGGGGCAGGCGGTGGAGGGGCCTGCCGCCTGGCAGGGGCACCTCTGGCGAGATCTCCGGGCCCAGCTCCCCGCGCTGCCCCCGACGCTCGCGCTCCGCGCCGCCGTGCCCCAACCGGGCAGCGCCGTTCACGTGTTCGCGGTGTCGTCGATGCCCCCGGCGTGGATCGACGCGTGGCGGCGGGTGGGCCAGGTCCGCGAGGTCCGCATCTACCTGGTCGCACCTTCAGGGGAGTACTGGGGCGAACTTCGCACGGAGCGAGAACTGCGGCGCAGCGGGGGCGCGGACCGCACCCGGTCGGAGCAGAACCCGCTGCTCACCGCGCTCGGGCGCCTCGCCCGCGACGCCCAGGACCTCTGGCTCGGAGCGGACCCGGTCGACGTCGAGGTGCCGGGCGGTTTCTCGCCACCGCCCGGCGACTCCGCGCTCCACCACCTGCAGGCCGACGTGCTCGCCGTCCGCTCGACCGAGGACCTGGCCGAGTCCCGGGCGGAGCGCCCGCTGTTCCCCGGCGACGACTCGCTGGCGTTCCACGCCGCTCATGGCCCCACGAGGCAGGTCGAGGCCCTGAGGGATGCCCTCCTGCACCTCCTGGACCGCCACCCCCACCTCGAACCCCGCCACGTGCTGGTCATGACCCCCGACGTCGCGACCTATGCGCCGCTGGTGTCGGCGATTTTCGCCGAGGGCTACGGCTCGGCGCACCTGGCGGAGGGCGGGGCCCGGACCTGGGGCCCCGTGGGCGGGCCCCGGCTCCCGCTGGCGGTGCACGACCTGGGCCTGCGGGTGCTCAACCCGGTGGCCGACGCCTTGATCCGGGTGCTCGAGCTCGCGTCCGGTCGTCTCACGGCGCCGGTGGCCATGGACCTCCTCGCGCTCGCGCCCGTGCGGCAGCGGTTTGGCCTGGACGACGACGAAATCGAGGCCGTCCGCGGCTGGGTGGAGGCCGCGGGTGCCCGCTGGGGCGCCAGCGCGGAGGAGCGGGCGCGGCACGGCAATCCCCCTCAGCACGACTTCACCTTCGCCTTCGCCCTGGATCGCATGGCCCTCGGCACGGTCATGGCCGACGGCGGGGCCGAGGGGGCCGGGAGTGGCCCGGGGGCCGAGTGGGCGGGCGTGGCACCCTTCGACCCCATGGAGGGCCAGGCCGTCACGTTGGGGAAACTGGCGGAGTTCCTCGGAAGAGTCGAGTCCGCGCGGTCCTCGCTGGGGGGCCCGATGCCCTTGGCGGCGTGGTGCGCCGCGCTGGAGTCCACGGTCGATGCCCTCACCCGGGTCAGCGGCGCCGCCAGCTTCTTGCGCGCCGAGGTGAGCGCCGGGATCCGGTCGCTGGGCGACGAGGCGGGCGAGTTCAGCGGCCACGTCACCCTCCCCGCGATGCTGGCCCTGCTCGAGGGGCGGTTCGACATGGGGCGCGGTGGCGACCGTCCCCAGTCGGGCGCGGTCACGCTCTGCGCCCTGCAGCCGATGCGCAGCGTGCCCTTCCCGGTGGTGTGCCTCCTCGGGATGGACGACGGTGCGTTCCCGCGCTCGCCGGTGGGCCGGGGATTCGATGCCACGCTCGCCCGACCGCGCCCCGGGGATCGCGATCCCCGCGAGGAGGATCGCAACTTGCTGCTGGAGGCGATCCTGAGCGCCCGGGAGTCGCTGCTGGTGTTCTACACCGGGACCGACGCGCACAACGGCAAGCCCCTGGCGCCGTGCGTGCCCGTGGGCGACCTGCTCGACACCATCGACGCCACCTTCTCCTCGGACGGACGACCGCGCGAGGCGATCACCGTCCACCACGCCGTGCAGCCCTTCGTGCCGTCGGGATTCGTCGGTGGGCCGGGGCGTCCCCGTCGCTTCGACGGGCGCATGGCGGCCGCAGCGGTCGCCCTCGGGGGGCCACGTTCGCCCTGGCGCGGTGTCCTGGCCGTGGACCAGGTGGTGGCGGCGGGCGAGGCGCCGTCCACCCTCAACCTGGACGACCTGCTCCGCTACACGAGGCAGCCCTTGCGCACCCTCGCGAAGTCTCGGCTCGGCCTGCGTGTCGAGGGTGCCTCCGGGGCTCTCCCGGCCGCCGAGGCCCTCGAGTTCGACCACCTCGAGGCCTGGGCGTTGGGTGCGCTCGTGTGCAGGCGGTGGCTCGGGGGCCACCGGCACGCGCCGTCCGAGGAGGCCTACCTCCGCGCGCGGGCGCTGTTGCCGCCGCTGGCGGCTGGGGGCGCGCTTTTCGCGGCGCTCTGGGACCGCGTGGAAGTGGCGGCGCGGGCCATCCCGGTGGGGGAAGCGCGGGTGCACGCCGTCGCCCTGCCGGTGGCGGGCCTGGAACTGGTGGGGAGCGTCGTCACGCGCGGGGGCGTCGTGCTCGACTTCGGCGTCGAGTCCCCCGACAAGCCACGCCGGCTCTTATCGGCGTGGATCGCCTGTTTGGCGCTGGCCGCCGTCACCGGCGCACAGGCCACGGCGCTGGTGGTCGGCGAGGCCGACGGCGAGGCCCGGACGCTGCGCCTGCGCTCCCCCGACCACCCGGAGGTGGCGCTGGCGGCGCTAGTCGAGGCTTGGCGCGTGGCCAGGATCCGGCCGGTGCCGGTCCTGGAAAAGTGCTCGTACGCGGCAGCGGGTGCGGCGGTCAAGGCGCGGGCGGCCGCCTCGTCGGAGGGGATGTCTCACCAGGACGCTGCCGCGGCCGAGCGAGCCGCCGCCTTGGCCGCCGCGCAGGCGGCCTGGGTCGGTCGCGACGGTGTCGGCGAGAGTCACGATGCCACCCTCGCCGTGGTGATAGGCGCCGAGCCGCCCTTCGTCGTCGATGGTGAGCTGGCCCCCGAGTTCTTGGCGGCCGCGCAGTCGCTGTGGGAGCCCCTGCTCGCAGCCCTGGTGGAGGAAGCATGAACCCCTTCCACGTCGGCCTGTCCCTGCCGCCCGGGCCGCTCCTGGTCGAGGCCAGCGCGGGCACCGGCAAGACCTGGAGCATCGAACGCCTCGTGGCGCGGTTGCTCGCGGAGGATCCGCCGGAGGGCGGAGAGCCCCCCACCATCGACCAGGTGCTGGTCGTCACCTTCACCAACGCCGCCACCGCCGAGCTCCGAGATCGCGTGCGCCGGGTGCTCGGGCAGGCCGCCGCCGTGCTGGAGGGCCCCCTCGTGCTCGGCCACCCCCCTCCGGACCCGGGCTTCGCCACCCTCGCGACAACGGGTGCCGA
>CAYHRZ010000501.1:0-4296 GCA_964359125.1 uncultured Klebsiella sp.
CCTCCGCCAGCATCACCGCCACGCCCTTCCAGGTCTGCGCCGCCGGGACCGGCCACTTCGTCCCGAAGTCCTCCGGACCGTCGACCAGGAGCGCCCACGCGGGCACGACGAACAAACTGCCCGCCACCACACCGAGCAGTTGCGCCCAGAACTGCTGCCGAGGGTCGGCCTTGAGGATGTAGCCGCTCTTGAGATCCGTGAGGAGATCCGCCGCGTGCAGGCCCACGCCGCCGCCCACGTTGGCCGTCATCAGGTTGGTGGTGGTGTTCCCCGGGTCCAGCACGCCGAACGTCACCTGCGTGATCTTGCCGAGGGCTCCGGACGGAGTCGTGTCGGTCTCACCGGTGACCCGGCACGCCACGATGGCGATGAAGAAACTGAGGAAAACCGAGACGACCCCAAGCCAGGGCTTGATGCCGAAGACCAGGTACTCCAGCGCGATCACCAGCGGCGCACAGAGGGCCACGCCGACGACGAACCACAACATCGGGACCTCGCGGGCCTCGTCGTCGGTTTGCACACGCTTCCCGAACGCGTTCGCCACGCTCTTCATCGCGTTCCACACGCTGCGCCACTGGAAACCGAAGGCGGTGAGCCCGCTGGTGAGCATCAGAGCGGAACCAAACCACACGCTCCACTGCACGATGTACTTGTAGCCGAGGCGGTCGTCGATCACCCCCAGCGAGTACATGTAGGGCGCCAGCACCAGGTAGTTGACGGCGGCCCCCAGCATCATGCTCCACGCCGGGCGCCAGCCCATGATCGCGCCGGCCGCGACTAGGATGATGCTGGTGTCGAAGCTGAACGAGTAGTCGCTGAGCGGGCGACCGCGCAGCGTGGGCTCCTTGCCGATGGCGAAGGGCACCGCCTCCGGGAGGTTCCAGGGCATCCACTTGGCGTGCAACTCGCGGAGGATCGCGACCACCGTGCCGACGATCGCGCCCTGTGCGAGCAGTCGCGACTGCCGCGCCCCCTCGAGTCCAGCGTGCAGGGCGCGCAGCGTCTCCGCCGCCGCGATGCCCGAGGGGAACCGCAACTGCTCGATGTTGATCATCTGCTGCTTCATCGGGATCGCCATCACCACGCCGAGCAACGCGATCGACGAGATCCACGCCCCCATCTGCAACGGGGTGAGCTCCTGCCCGGTGAGCATCATCATCGCCGGGATCGCGGCGACCGTGCCGCCACCGACCATGTACCCCGCGCAACTCGCCACGGACTGCATGGCGTTGTTCTCGAGAATGCCGAACGCCGTGCGCACCACACCGATCCGCAACAGGAGCGCGAAGATGGCCCAGGCGAGGACACCGGCGGTGATGGCCACGCCGAAGCTCCAGCCGATCTTCAGGGCAGTGTAGAGGTTGCTCAGGCTCATGAATCCGCCGAGCACCATCCCGGCGATGGCGGCCCGAACCGTGAGCTGACGAGGCGCGGAGTGGGTCATGGGCGCGTGCTACCCTTCCGGCGGCGACCGCGCCCCGTCGCTCACGCCACAAACCCCCGAAACCGATCCCTTTCCACGAGCATGCTGCCCTACCAACCCTCCGCACCGGCCGCCCCGCCCCGCGTGGCCACGCTCGACGCCGACGCCGGGCGTGCGCGCGCACTCGGCCAGTCGCTGGAGGACATGGGCTTCACCGTGCGCACCGCTCTCACCGTGGATGGCCTCGCCAACCTCGTGGATGAGTGGCAACCCCACGTGGTCGTCATCGCCGAAGCAGCTCCGGGGGTGCTGCGCGCGGTGCGGGCAGCCAGCCAGACCGCACAGGTGGTCATCGTGGGCGACACGCCCCCCGACCGACGGATGCTCGCCGCGTTCTCGGTCCACGGGTGGGCCAGCAGGACCGACCCGACCGAGCGCCTCCTGATGATCGTCGAGTCGGCCGCTCGCCGACAGCGCGAGGTGGCGGGCCTCAGCCAGCAACGCACCGGCTTGCAGCGGATCCTCGACATCTGCCCCCGCCTCAACCAACTCCGCACCCCGGGAGAGTTCTGCCTGGTGGCGATGGAGGCCTTCGCGCGCACGCTGGACCCGCTGTCCACGGAGACCAGCGGCATCTTTGCCATCCAGACCCACCGGCCGGCGCAGGTGCAGTACTTCGGGAGCGGACGGTGGGCACGGGTCACCGGGGAACTCGACCTCCCCGACGACGTGGTCGACGCCATCTCGCGCGGGCTGTCCGACAAGGCCGCCATCGTGCACGGCGACGGCTGGGTGATGGTCGCCGCCAACGGCGGTGACCACGCGCGCGGGGCGATGGTGATCGACGGCGCCACGGTGCCCGTGGAACTCGACGAGCTTTGCTCGGTGTTCGGCAATGTCCTCGGCCAGGCCCTCGCCAACATCGTCCTGTTCGACCGGGCCACCCTCGACGGGCTGACCGGCCTGTTCAACCGGGCCTTCGGCCTGCAGCGGCTGCTCGAGACGCTGTCCTTGAGCGCGCGCTTCCCGTCGAGCACCGCCGTGCTGGTGATCGACGTCGACCACTTCAAGCAGGTGAACGACCGCTACGGCCATGCCACGGGCGACAGGGTGCTCGCGGGGGTGGCCCAGACGATTCGATCCTGCTGTCGCGACACCGACATCCCGATCCGCCTGGGCGGCGAGGAGTTCCTCTTGGTGTTGCCCCGCACCGACGAGACCGCCGCCGGCGTGGTCGCCGAGCGCCTGCGCCGCTCCGTCGAGGGCTGGCGCGGCGCGGCCGACGGACAGGTGCTCCGCATCTCCGTGAGCGTGGGGGGGGCCGCCGCCGGCGCGGGCGACCGCGACGCGCTGCGACTGGTGGAACGGGCGGACGACGCGCTCTACGTCGCCAAACGCGACGGCAGGAACCGGGTGGTTCGCGCCGGGTAGCCGGGCGGCTACCCGTCCAGCATCGTGGCCACGCGCTCGCGGAGCGCGCCGTCGCCCAGCGGGTCGTACCCCCGGACAGCCGTCGTGAGCAGGTGCGCCCCGGCGGCCGCGACCCTGGGGTGCGCGTCGACCGCCAACAGCCCCCCCTGCACGGCCACCCGCAGTTCCTCGACGACATCGCGGAAGCACCACGTTGCCTCCGCCTCCGGGAGACCGATCACCCGCTCCCAGCGGGCGCACGCCTGCCCCAGGGCGGCCTCGGCGGGCCCACCCTCGAACTCGCGCCGCAGCACGGCGAACATCGGCCGGTGCAGCCCCAGGCGCTGGCTGTCGCGGAGGAGCTGGGCACAGAGCACCCCGTGGCCGCCTTCCCATGCTTCCACGACGATGCTGTCCCGCAACAGGCGGGGCAGCACGCTGAAGTCCTCGATGGCGCCGTTGCCGCCCAGCACCTCGATGGCGTCGCGGATGCCCGCCGGGCAGGTAAGCGCCGTCCAGATCTTGTTGAGGTTCACGAGCATCCGCAGGGCGCCGGGCTCGTCGCCGGCACCGGCGCCGGTGGCCACGCGATCCGCCATGGCCGCGAGCCAGAATGTGGAGCCCCGCGCCGCGCAGGCCTCGGCCCAGAGCCGGGCCAGGATCCGCCGGATCACCGCGAAGTCGCGAATGGGCTGCCGGAAGGCCAGCCGGTGCCGCGCGTAGCCATCGGCCTCCCGCCCCGCGCGCTGCAACATTCCGGCCGCGCCGCCCGCGTTGTAGAGTCTCGACGTGTTGAGCACGATCTCGACGGTGCGCCGGAAGTCGCCGACCCGCCAGCCCTCGGCGCCGTCGAAGTCGATCTCGGCGCTCGCCATCGACCGCGTGCCCAACTTGTACTTGAGACGCCGAAGCGCGAACCCGTTCGGCGTGCCGTCCGCCCGGAGTCGGGGGACAGCGAACGCCGCTAAGCCGGCGGTTCCGGTCGCCGCGTCAGTTGGTCGCGCCGTGACCAGGAAAATGTGGGCGTCTGCCACGGAACAGAACCACTTTTCGCCCGACAGCCGCCACCGGTCGCCGTCGAGCCGCGCGGAAACCGCGTTGCTGCCCACGTCGGAGCCGCCCTGGACCTCGGTGAGGAACTGCGAGGCGTGGAAGTGGCGATCGTAGTCGGCATCGTAGAGCCGATCAAGCCACGCGGCCGCCATCGACGGGTTCACGTCGCCCGGCGCGGTGGAGGCGTCGGCGGCCGCCGCGCGCAGGATCTTGATCATCCCGGCGGTGCACGCGAACGGGCAGGTGTGCCCCGCCTCGCCGTCCTGCCCCAGCAAGTACACGCTGGCGAGGGTGTCGAGTTCGCGCCCGGGTTGCTGGTAGTGCGCCATGAGTCCGGTGCGGTAGGCGGCGCGCCCAAGCTGGTGGTAGCCTGGGTGGAACACCACCTGCTCGGTGCGGTTGCCCAAGCC
>CAYHRZ010000502.1:0-4294 GCA_964359125.1 uncultured Klebsiella sp.
GGCGAACACCCACGACACGCCTGACCTCGGCATCGACCGGCTCCGCGAACTGCTCAGCGAGCGGCGGGGCCTCAAGGTCGACCTCATGGCGGCCGAGCCCACGCTGCGGGAGGACCTCGAGGACTGGATCCGGGCGGTGAAGGCCAAGGGCGGGATCGCGGCCTTGCACACCAACGGCCTGAAGCTGGCCAACCGCGCCTACGCCGAGAAACTCCGCGCCGCCGGCGTCGACGAGGTGTTCTTGCAGTTCGACGGCCTCGACGACGACGCCAACAAGGTGCTGCGCGGCCGCCCACTGAACAAGGCCCGCCTCGCCACGTTGGAGAACCTGCGCGAGCTGGGCATCGCCACCTCGCTCATCGTCGTGGTGGCCAAGGGCGTCAACGACAAGGAAGTGTCACGCACCCTGCGCTTCGCGATGGAGCCACGCAACGACCACGTGCGCGAGGTGTTCTTCCTGGGGCTGCGGATGCTCGGCAGCGCCCGCCACGCGGCCAACGAGGGGCCCGGGTTGAGCGCGTCGATGTTGATGCCCGACGAGATTGTCGACCTCCTCACGGCGCAAGAGCCCTCGATCCGACGCGACGACATCGAGAACTTCAACAAGCTCTACTTCGCGATGCTGTCCACGTTCAAGGTGAAGAAGTGCCTCTACGTGCAGCACTACATGATGGTGCGCGACGGCGACGGCAGCGGGCGCCCCATCTCCGACTACCTCGACCTCCCCGCGCTGGGCCTCGCTGCCGACCGCTACGCCGAGGGCTTCGCCGACCACCCGCACTTCGCCAAGGCCCGACTCCTCGCCTCGCTCGCTCGCCACGGCGCGAACTTCAAGACCCTGGGCATGCTCGGGGACCTCGCGCGCCTCGAGCGCCTGTTCCAGACCGGCATGAACCTCGGCGAGGTGCCCGGCCGCTTCCTCATCCTCGGCTTCATCACCGCCTGCGACCCCCACAACTTCGACGCCCAGGTGGCGGTGAACTGCGGCAAGGGGGAGATGAGCGCCGACGGCGGCTTCGTCGACAGCGGCGCGGTGGCCAACGTGCTCCGCGAGGCTCGCTTCGAGGCGGCGGAAGTGGCCAAGCGAGAGCCCGGCGCGGTATAGGGGTGGCCCCCCGCGAGGTTCCCGATGATCTGGCTAATTATGGCGCTTGGATGCGCTGAAGACGTTGCAAAGGACAAAGTCGCCGCCACGGTCGAGGAGGCACCCGCCGCCCCCGCCGTCAAGGAAGAGGTTCCCGCCGACCTCAAGGTGATCCCGGTCGACCCCGCGCGATCCAGCGTCTCGGCTCGGGGCGCGAAGGTCACAAAGACCCACGACATCGTGTTCCCCAGTCTCACCGGGGAGTTGCAGATGTCCGGGAGCGCACTGGTCGGCGTGTCGGTCGTGGTTTCGCTCGACGCGCTCACCACCGACTCCGAGAAGTTGGCCAAGCACCTCAAGAGCGACGATTTCTTCGACGTGTCCACCTTCCCCGAGGCCAAGTTCACCGGCAAGGTGGGCGGCGACGGCAACGTCACCGGCGAGTTCAGTCTGCGCGGCAAGACGAAGCAACTCACCTTCCCCGCCCAGATGACCATCGACGACACCACCGTCCAGGCCGACGCGGAGTTCACGATCAACCGCCAGGACTTCGGCGTGGTCTACCCGGGCAAGCCCGACGACCTCATCCAGGACAACGTCGTCATCAAGGTGAAGTTGGTCGGCGCGCGTTGACCTGGGCGCGATGAATCGCGCTGCCACCGGGCGTGACGGCAGCGTGGTCGCGCCATTGTTGGCGCCGGTAGCAGCTACTTCTTCTTCTTGCCCTTCTTCGCGGCCTCTTCCGCAGCCAGGCGCTCGGCCTCCTCGGCGGCGGCTTTCGCCGCAGCTTCCTCGGCGGCCTTGGCGGCGGCCTCGGCGGCGGCCTTGGCGGCGGCTTCTTCTGCGGCCTTGGCGGCGGCCTCCGCAGCCGCCTTGGCGGCGTCGGCCTCCGCCATCACCTTGAGCTTGCCCAGCCCCACGACGAAGTCGGCGCTCACCATCTCGTTCATCTTCTTCGCGGGGAAGAACAGGCTCGCCGGGAAGCCCCAGGCGGTGACGTCCTGCCATTCCACCTTGGTGCCCGCGGCGGTGGCGGTGAGGGTGATGCGTCCCTTCGCGGCGTCTTTCGACTTGCCGAACCAGGTGTCGTAGGCGATGCCGGCGTTGGCGTTCACCGCCGTGAGCGCCAGTTTCCCGGTCATCAGGATCTTGCCGTCCCAGGTCATCGCGTGGCCCACGGTCCCGGGGTCGCCGCTAAACGTCCACGCCGCCTCGGGGTCCTTCTCCTTGGACCACGCCGTCCAGTTCGGCCACTGGTTGAGGTCCTGCAGGTAGGGCTGGACGAACTCCGGCGCGGCGGCGATCTCGGTGGACTGGGTGACCACCACCACCCCCTTCGCGGGGATGGTCGACTCCGGCGTGAGCACGCTGATGTCGAGACCCTTGGCCTGGGCCGTCGTCGTGAGAGAGAGTGCGAAGAGAACGTGGAGCATGGGTTGTACCTCGGAAGCGGGCGCAGCCTATGCGAGACACCCGGGGTCGGTCAAGCAGCCGACGTGACGGCAGCCACCGCCCGGTTCGCCGGATAGCCGTCCCCATGCTGCTCGCCGTCACCTTCGCGCTCGGCGCAAATTTCCCGCCGTTGGAGATCTACACCCTCGACGACCGGCGCGTGCAACTGCCCGCCGACATCGGGGACAAGCGCGTGGCCCTGCTGGTGGAGTGGTCGCGCCAACAAGACGACGACCTGCGGCAGTGGACGAGCTACCTGCTCCGCTTCAAGAAGGAGTTCTGGTCGCTGCCGCTGGTGGGCAACCTTGGCAGCGTGTTCGACGCCGCCGTCCTGGTCAGCCTGCGCGCGAGCCTCGACGCCGACCGCGAGGTCCGCACCGCCCCGCTGTTCAAGGAGCCGCCGGACCTCAAGCCCCTCCTCGGCAGCGACGCCCAGAACGTCGACGTCTACGTGGTCTCCGGCGACGGCAAGATCCACCACCACGAGGTTGGCCCCTTCGCTGACGACAAGGCCGCGAGACTGGTGGCCGCGATCAAGTAGAATCGCCCGATGCTCATCGCGCTCTTCGCCCTCGCCTGCCGCGCCACGCCCGAAACCACCGTCAAGGATGCCGACGACGCCGAGTCGACCGACCCCTGCGTGGCCAACGACGCCGACTGCTACAGCTCCCAAGACGGTGACTGCGACGACAACGACGCCAGTGTGAACCCTGCCGCCCTCGATCCCTGCGATGGCATCGACAACGACTGCGACGGCGAGGTGGACGAGGGCGTGACCACGACATTCTTCCGCGACACCGACGGCGACGGTTTTGGCGACGCCGCCTCGGAAGTCCAGGCCTGCGAGCAGCCCAGCGGCGCCGTGGCCAACGCCGACGACTGCGACGACGGCGACGCCGGCGCCTACCCCGGAAACGCCGAGGTGTGCGACGAGGTCGACAACAACTGCGACGGCGCGGTCGACGAGGGCGTGGCGGGCGTGTGGTACGCCGACGCCGACGGGGACGCGCACGGCGATCCCGCCGTCCCCTACTTCGCCTGCACACAGCCCGACGGCAGCGTGGACGATGCCGACGACTGCGACGACACCACCGCGCTGGCCTACCCGGGCGCCGAGGAGGTGTGCGACGAGGTCGACAACGACTGCGACGGCGAGGTCGACGAGGGCGTGAGCACCACCTACTGGGCCGACACCGACGGCGACGGCTGGGGCGAGGACGGGGTCACCGACGTGAGCTGCGCCCTCCCCACGGGGTACGCGGAGGACCCCGGCGACTGCGACGACCTCGACCCCACGGTCTTCCCCGGCGCCGCCGAGGTCTGCAACGGCGTCGACGACGACTGCGACGGCACCGTCGACGACGCGGCAGTCGACGGCACCACCTGGTACGCCGACGGCGACGGCGACAGCTACGGCGACCCGGCCGCGACGCTTGACGCCTGCGACATGCCCGCCGGCTACGTCGAAAACGACGACGACTGCGACGACACCGACGCCTCGGTGAACCCCACCACCACCTGGTACTACGACGCCGACGGCGACGGCTTCGGCGGCGCCGTCCCCTCGCTGACCCAGTGCTCGGTGCCCTCCGGCTGGATCCGCGACGGCAGCGACTGTGACGACACCTGTGGCGACTGCTTCCCCGGCGGGACCGAGGTGTGCGACGAGGTCGACAACGACTGCGACGGCGACACCGACGAGGGCCTCTCGACCGGCACCTGGTACGCCGACGCGGACGGCGACGGCTACGGCGACGC
>CAYHRZ010000503.1:0-4263 GCA_964359125.1 uncultured Klebsiella sp.
CGGGTGTTCGTGCGGCCGGGGCTGGTGGTCACCGTTCGGCCGGGACCGTGTACCGCGCTCGAGCGGGTCGAGCGCCTGCTGGTGGACGACCGCGAGCGGGTCGGCGACGGCGCCGATCGGGTGGTGCACACCATCGTCGACGCGGTCGTCGACGAGTTCGTCAAGCTCCTCGACGAGTGGGAAGACCGGGTCGACGCGCTGGGCCCGGTGGCCGCCGAGGAAGGCGATCGGCACGCCGTCCACGCCATCGTGAGTATGCGACGCGACCTCGCGATCATGCGCCGGACGATCCTCGCGCAGAAGGAGGTCGTCCAGCGGCTGCGCGACGGCCTCGAGGAGCGCGATCCCCGGCGCCTGTATTTCCAGGACGTCCTGGACCACGTCGACGCCACCCTCGACACCGCAGCGCTGCTCACCGAGACGTGCACCGCCGCCCTGCAACTGCGCTCCGACCGCATCAACGAGGGCCTCAACCGCGTGATGAAGTACCTCGCCATCGTGAGCACCCTGATGCTGCCCATGACCGTGGTCTCGGGGGTTTTCGGGATGAACTTCGACGTGATTCCCACGGCCCACGCGCCGGCCGGCTTCTACGGCGCGATCGGGCTCATGCTGGCGAGCGCGCTCGTGCTGGTGGGATGGTTCCGGTGGAAACGCTGGTTGTAGTTTCGATAGCTGCGGGTGCCGTGGGTTGACTGGGTCGAGACCCCGCCGCGCGGGCGACGGCTCCCGCACGGCCACCGGCACCCCGACCACCGGCCCTAGGGCGCCACCCGTCCCCGCAGGCGAGCGAGCGTAGCCGGGCCGATGCCCCTCACCCGGTCGAGCTCGTCGACCTCGGCGTAGGGGCGGCCCGCCACGATTCGCGCCGCCAAGGCCGGGCCGATGCCGGGCAGCGACTCCAGCTCGGCCAGCGACGCCCGGTTGACCGACACCCGGCGGCCAAAGGCCTGCGCGGCCGACCCGGTGCCATCTGTGCTCGGGGGCGCCGCCGGTGCAGACCCGGTGGACTCGGTGCAGGCGACGGCCGAGGCCGGCCCAAGCACCAAGCGCTCGCCATCGGGCACACGGGGGTCAAGGCCCTCGACGGTCGACGCGTCGACCCAGCCGGTGCCGGGCAGGTGAACGACCCGCGAGGGCACCACCGGCCCGCTCGAGGGCCACCACAGCGACAACGCCAGTGCCAAGCCCAACGACGCCGCGAGGCGTCCCTCGTCGACCCCACCGCGCACGCGGCTGGGCACGGCGCGGATCGCGTCCACGAGCGACTCCGCCCGCCGGAGCCAGGGGTCGACGGCCGGGGTGAACACCGGCGCTGGATGCTCACCGACCCGGCAACGTCAAGCGCGGCGGGGGCTAGGCGTGGAGGTGCTCGCCGAAAATGCGGTGATACAGCTCCCGATACGTATCACTAAGATCCCCGAGGTCCCTACGGAATACGTCCTTGTCGAGGTGTCGCCCCGTGGCGCGCTCCCAGAGCCGCGAGCCGTCGGGGGTGATCTCGTCGGCGAGGATCACCGCCCCCTGGAAACGGCCGAACTCCAACTTGAAGTCGACCAGGTCGATGCCGAGGTCGTTCCAGAAGTCCCGCAGCACGTCGTTGACCACCAGCGAGTACTCGCGCATGGCCAACAACTCCCAGGCACTGGCGTAGCCCATGATCACCGCGCAATCCTCGTTGATCTGCGGATCGTTGAGCGCGTCGGACTTGTAGAAGTGCTCGATCAACGTCCGCGACAACTTCATGCCCTCGGCCAGGCCCAGGCGCTTGGCAAGCCCACCCGCCACCACGTTGCGGACGACCAACTCCACCGGGATGATCTCCACCCGCTTCTGCAACTGGTCGCGATCCGAGAGCTGCCGCAGGTAGGCGGTGGGCACGCCGGCGGCGGCCACCCGCTCCATGAAGAACGCACTGATCCGGTTGTTGATCACGCCCTTATCGGCGATCTGCGCCTTCTTGACGCCGTTGAAGGCGGTGGCGTCGTCCTTGTAGTGGACGACGATCTCGTGGGGCAGGTCGGTCGCGTACACCTGCTTGGCCTTGCCCTCGTACAGCTTCTTGTCGGGGTGGGGTGCGAACATTCGCGCCGCTATCTCCCTGCCCCGAACCGGGCTACGCTCGCGGCCCATGCTGCTCCTGGCCGCCCTCGCCTGCACGCCCGAAGCCGCCGACCCCGGCGGCGTGCTGCCCGTCCTCGACGGCGCCGAGTTCTTCGACCGCCCCTTCCCGAGCGACGAGCGGCTGGTCGACGGGCGCCCGTCCCTGGCCGGGTTCCCGGGCAGCGACGACGTGCCGCTGATGGCCAACTACATCGCCCTCGCCCCCGAAATGGACGGCTGGGGCACCAACAGCCCCGTGTACGTCCGCTTCGCGGAGCCGATCGACGAGAGCCTGCTCCCCTCCCCCGCCGACAGCGTGCTCGCCGCCTCCCCCGTGCTGCTCATCGACGTCGACGCGCGGAGCGCCCACCGGGGTGAAGCCGTCCCCGTCGTCACGCAGTTCTGGGATCAGGCCGACCAGTACGGCGCCGACAACCTGCTCGCCGTCGCCCCGATGGCGGGATTCCCCCTGCGGCCACGCACGACCTACGCGCTTTTGCTTCGTCCCCCGCTCGCACGACCGGGCGCTCTCCCTGCCGACTGGCAAGACGACGCGACGTACCTCCCGGTCCGGGAGACGCTTGGGGCGCTAGGCGTCGGCGACGACGACCTCGCGGCGATTGTCACGTTCACCACGCAGGACCCCGCGCGGGAGTTGGCCCTGGTGGCGCGGGAGGTCCAGTCGGGCGCCCTTGGGCGACCACCCTGGGAGCCGGCGCTGTCGCTCTACGAGGACCGCGATGAGTACCGGGTGTACGAGGGCTACGTCACCGTGCCGGTGTGGCAAGAGGGCGAACGGCCGTACCGCGAGTCCGGTGGCGGCTTCGTGTTCGAGGGAGATCGGCCGCGGGTGGAGGCCTGGGAGCGCGTGCGCTTCGGTCTCACCGTGCCCACCGGCGAGGCGCCCGCCGGCGGGTGGCCCCTGGTGGTGTACAGCCACGGCACCGGCGGCGACCACCTGAGCTTCTGCTCACGCGGGCGCAACGACGAAGAGGGCTACGGGATGGCGGTGCGGGGTGTGGCCATGCTCGGCATCGCGCAGCCGCTGCACGACGACCGCGCCACGCCCGACACCAGCGCGGAACTCGACACCTTCAACTACCTGAACCCCGCGGCGGGACGCACGAGTTTCCGCCAGGGGGCGGCGGACCAGGTTTGGCTCGTGGAGCGACTCGCCGAGGGCTCCACTGCGTTTTCCTACGAGGGACGAGCCATCGCCATCGACCACGATCGCCTCAGCTTCTTCGGCCACTCCCAGGGCGCGATGGTGGGGGCGTTGGCGGCGAGTTTCTTGTCGACGCGGGTCCGCGCGGTGGGGCTCTCGGCGGCCGGCGGCGGCACCGCCGAGGCGGCGATCACCAAGGTCGATCCTGTCGCGACCGCACCCATTCTCGCGGCGGCGCTGGGCATCGAGGAAGACGACCTCTCCGTCTTGCACCCGGTCCTGGGGATCGTGCAGATGTTGTCCGAAGTGACCGACCCCCTGAACTACGGTCCGAACTGGTTCTCGGAGCCGCCCCCCTGGGACGCGCGTCCGGTTCCCGTCTTGCTCACCGAGGGCCTCGAAGACACCTACACCCCCCCACGCACCATCGAGGCCCTCGCCACCGCGGCGCGGCTTCCGATCGCCGGCGACATGGCCTACGAACCGGCGGGATTCGAGCTTCGCGGTCTGGGTGCCGAGGCGTTGCCCCTGGAAGGCAACATCCCGGGCTACGACGGATCCGACGTCACCGGCGGGCTCGCCCAGTTCCCCGGCGAGGGGCACTTCGCGGTCTACGACGACCGGCAGGCGATGGACCTCTACCGCGAGTTCTTGGAGTCGGCGGCCTACGACTCGCCGGAGTTGTCCGAGTGAACGTGCTCCTCGGGGTCACGGGCGGGATCGCCGCCTACCGCGCCAACGAGTTGGTCAGCCTCGCCAACAAGGCCGGGCACGCCGTGCGCGTGGTCATGACCGACAACGCCACGCGCTTCGTGGGGCCGCTTTCGCTCGAGGCGATGAGCGGCCACCCGGTGATGACCAGCACCTTCGCCGACGCCCTCGCCCACGTCGAGTGGGCCAAGTGGGCCGAGGTGGCGGTAGTGGCGCCGTGCAGCGCCAACGTGCTCGCCAAGCTCGCCTGCGGCCTCGCCGCCGACGCGCTCTCCCCCACGTTG
>CAYHRZ010000504.1:0-4259 GCA_964359125.1 uncultured Klebsiella sp.
GCGAGGGTGCGGGCCGCCACGTGCATGCAGAAGGGGGTGAGTTCGCCCGCGATCTTGTACATGTTCGGGATCATCAACAACAAGCCCTGGGACGCCGTGAACGTGGTGGCCAGGGCGCCGGCCTGGATGGCGCCGTGGACCGCCCCGGCCACGCCGGCCTCCGACTGCATCTGGACCACGGCGGGCACCGTCCCCCAGATGTTGGTCTGGCCGGCCGCCGACCACTCGTCGCAGAGCTCGGCCATCGTGGACGAAGGCGTGATCGGGTAGATCGCGATGCTCTCGCTGAGGCGGTGGGCCACGCGCGCCACCGCCTCCCCGCCCTCCAGGGTCCGGGTGATCCGCGCGGGCTCTGGGGTCACGGCGGCTCTCCTGGTCCCTCGGTAAACCCGTGGCCGATGGTTGACCGTCGGCCACTCGACCGATGCCAGGTGCCCACGGTCGCCGGGCGCGGCACGGGAGTTGCAGTGACCGGACCGTTCCCGGAGCGTCCCCGTGCCCCTGCTCGCCCTCGTCCTGTTCCCGCTCGGCTGTGCCGACATCGAGGGCGACGGCCCCGGCGAGTGTGCCGACGGCGCCGACAACGACCGCGACGGCGACTACGACTGCAACGACCCGGACTGCGGAGGCGCCCCCGACTGCGCGGCGGGCCCCGACACCGGCGACACCGCCGGTACCGGCGACAACCCGAGCACGTCGCGGTGGGTGGCCGTCTCCGCGGGGGGCGTCAATAGCTGCGGGATCGGGGCCACCGGCGGCACCACCTGCTGGGGCGACGACACGTACGGGCAGGCGAGCCCTCCTGGAGGGACGTTCGCCTCGATCGCCAGCAGTTTCTACCACGGCTGCGGCATCACCCCCGAGGGCTGGGTGGCGTGCTGGGGCTGTGCGGGCGCGGACGAGGGACAGTGCGACGCGCCCTCGGGCACCTTCGCCGCGGTGGCACCCGGCACCCGGCACACCTGCGCGCTGGATCCCGCGGGGACCACCACCTGCTGGGGGTGCGGAACCGACCGCGGCCAGTGCGACGTCCCTGCCGAGCCGATGGCGCAGGTATCGTCTGGTTCGCTGCACAGTTGTGCCGTGCTGGCCGACGACACCGTGGCCTGCTGGGGCGACGACACCTACGGGCAGAGCTCGGCCCCCGCTGGAACCTACGCAGAGGTCGCCGCCGGCGGGTATCACAGTTGTGCCGTGGCGACCTCGGGCGCAGTGTCCTGCTGGGGTTGCGACGGCGAGTCGGCCGGGGCCCCCACCGACCACGGGCAGTGTTCCCCGGCGGTGAACGCGTTCACCCGGGTCGTGGCCTCGACCTACCACAGTTGCGGCATCGCGCTCGACGGCAGCCTGGCCTGCTGGGGCTGCGAGGGGGAAGACGAGGGCGGCACCGTCGACCTCGGCCAGTGCGACCCCCCGGCAGGGACCTACACCCAGCTTGCCCTGGGCAAGTGGCACGGTTGCGCGCTCCGCGACGACGGCGCCATCCGTTGCTGGGGCAGCGACTACTACGGGCAGGCGAGCGTCCCGTAGCCCCGGCGAGGGTCAGCGTGGGGAGCCACACACAGGCAAACCTGGGTGCGACCACACACCGCAGTGACCCCGCCCAGTGACGCACCACGACAGAACCGTGACTTTCCCAGACAACCCCCTGGCACGGTCCTTGCGTCTGCTCCAGTCCACGCGACGCTACCCCCGGAGTACACCATGAAACTCAACCTCACCACGTCCACCATCGTCGCGCTGTCGACGCTGTTCATCGCCTGCCAGCAGGGCCTAGACGGCGCCGACGGCATGGACGGTCGCGACGGCCAGGACGGCGCCGACGGCCTCGACGGGGCGGACGGCAACAACGGGACCGACGGGACCAACGGAATCGACGGGGTCGATGGCGTCGACGGCCAGGACGGGGCCGACGGGCAAGACGGCCGCGACGGCGTCGACGGCCAGGACGGCGTCGACGGCATCGACGGCATCGACGGGCAGGACGGGCTCGACGGCCAGGACGGCGTCGACGGCCTCGACGGGCAGGACGGGCTCGACGGGCAGGACGGCGTCGACGGCACCGACGGCGAGGACGGCCACGACGGGCGCGACGGCCACAGCGGCAGCGGCCCCTACGGCGTCAACCTCGACATCGTGAGCGTCGACGGCGGCAGTGGCGCCAACGGCGAGATCCAGGTGGGCGACTACCTCGACATCACCTTCTCGATCAGCGACGACGACGGCGTCGACTACGACCTCTCCGGGATGAGCAGCCTGTACTTCATGGTGTCGGGGCCCACCACGCACCCGCAGATGGTGATCTCCTACAAGTCGGTCACCGACGTCAAGACCGCCGCCACCTACAACTACGATGGCACGTACACGTACATGATGGCGGTGCCGGTGCCCTCGACCTTCGCCGCCGTGCTCAACGACACCACCGACCTCGGCGAGGACGAGGGCGACTGGGGCGGCCTGGCCATCGACTCCGACGTCGACGGCGACGGGGTGGACGAGATCGACGGGACCTTCATCGTCGGCGGCGTCGCCTCGATCACCCAGTACGACGACGAGGGTGACAGTTGGGCCGAGGCCGACAACGACTACGAGTTCGTGCTCGGCGGCGCCGCCAGCACGCTCACCGAGCGCACGGTGGTCCTCGAGGAGAACTGCCAGGGCTGCCACGGCGACGACGGTTTCCGCATGCACGGTGGCAGCCGCCAGGACCTGGTCATCTGCAGCACCTGCCACGTGGACGGCGCCGAGGACCGGTACTCCGCCACCGACTCCACCGTCACGCCCGAGGTCACCATCGGGCTCACGTCGATGGTCCACAAGATCCACATGGGCGAGGAGCTCGAGAACGGCATCGAGATCGCCGCCTACCCGGGCGACAGCACCGCCACCGGCTACCCCGACTACAACCTCTACGACTTCAGCGAGGTGGTGTTCCCGAGCTTCGCCATGGGCGCCGCCGACTGCGAGCAGTGTCACGAGGGGGGCAGCGGCAGCAACTACACCAGCCCGTCGCGGAACGCCTGCGGTTCCTGCCACGACGGCGTCGACTTCACCGAGACGAGCAGCTCGGCCGACAGCTACCACGACGGCGGCCCGATGTCGTCCGACGCCGTGTGCTCGCTGTGTCACACGGAGTCGGTGCTCCAGGGCTACCACCAGGACCCGCGCGACGACGACGACACCTGGGCCGACGGCGGGCACGCCGCCGGGAAGACCGGCCTCAACGTGGAGGTGCTCAGCGTCACCGACCAGACCGGCGACACCGTGCTCGACGTGGGCGACACCATCACCGTCAGCTTCTCGGTGCTCTACGACGACGGGACCCCCGTGCCGCAGTCGTTCTTCGCCTACAGCTCCACCTCGAGCACCTGTCCCACCATCTCCGGCGCCGGCACGGTGATCTTCACCGGGCCCACCGACCACATGACGAGGGTGATGTACTCCCCGTCGGCCGGGAGCAGCACGGTCGTGGGCTCGGTGTACGGCAGCTCCACGGTCGACACCACGACGGGCATCTGGACCTACTCGTTCGCCAACACCGACGCCTCGGCCTACACCATCCCCAGCACCTACCCGGAGCAGGTCAACGACAGCAGCACCCTGCTGGCCGGCGCCGACTACGGCGGCTGGTACGGCGAGGCCCTGGTGGACGGCACCTACCGGGTGGCAGTGGCGATGTACACCACGCACTGGGACGACTACGCCTGCGGCACCGACGCCACCCGCTTCCGCAGCGCCGCCACCAGCTACATGGACGTGCTCTTCGGGGGCGCCACCAGCGTCGACGAACGGTACATCGTCGACGACGCCAACTGCGAGGCCTGTCACGACCGCATCGAGTTCCACGGCAAGTCCCGCATCGGCACCGACTACTGCGTGATGTGCCACACGGTGGGGTCGGTAAACTCGTCGACCACCCCCGACGACACCCTCGACTTCAAGAACATGATCCACAAGATCCACGGCAACGAGATGCTGGTCAATGGCTTCACCGCCCGCGGGAGCAGCTTTGACTTCGGCTTCCCGCGGCAGGACGGTGGTGTGGCGGCTTGCGAAGCCTGCCACGAGGGCAGCGACGCCTACCTCGACCCCAGCGCCGCGGCGTGTGTCACCTGCCACGACAGCGACGACACCAAGGCGCACGCGGCGATCATGACCGACGACGTGTACGGCGAGAGCTGTGACACCTGCCACGACGAGAGCAGCGTAAACACGCAGCAGACCCCATCTTGATGGCCCCCCACGCGCCGGGTGAGGCT
>CAYHRZ010000505.1:0-4258 GCA_964359125.1 uncultured Klebsiella sp.
CGAGTTGCACTAGCGACCTCCCCCGCCGCCTGGGCGGGCCGCCCAGGGGGCGGGACGGAGCAAGAAGCTCAGGAACTCGTCGTGGGCGCGGGGAATCACCTGGGCCTCGACGAGCGCGCCCCGGGCGCTGAGCACCGCCCTTCCCGCCTCGACCGACGCTTCGACCTCGTGCTGCATGCCCGTCACAACGTAGTACGCCTTGCCGCAGAGCGCCGGAGTGAGTCGCAAGCCCGCGAGGTACGCTGCGGCTTCCTTGGCGGAGCGGTCGGCGGCCTCGATCGTGCTCGCCACCCGAGATCCCTCCAGGATGCCCACGCAGTCGACGGCGGGCTCGGCAACCACCCCCGTCGACACCGCCCGCCAGCCCGGGCCCCGGTGCTCCTCCTGCCGCAGCGTTTCCCACACCCGCGGGTGCGCCAGGGGCAGGAGCAGGCGATCCAGCAGCGCCCCCTCGCTGTGGCCTACGGCCTCGTCGAAGGCGGCCTGGACCTCGGCGACCCCGCCGCCGAAAAGAATGAGGAACTTCCCGGGTTCGACGAGGTTGGCTTCGACCACGCACACCGGGGCCTCCTTCACCATCCAGTCCAGGACCCGGTAGCCGCGGGCAATGCTGGACAACTCCAGGAGGGCGAGCGCGTCGAGCGAGGGGGGCGCTTCCATCGCCATGACGGTCGCGACCTCCGCCTACACGATGCGGAAGTAACCCGCGAGGGTACACCGGCGTTCGCGCGTGAAGTTCCGCGCGGTGGTGAGTCCCTCGCCGGTGGGCGACGCGATGGTGAAGCTCGTGTAGCCCTCGCCGCCGAAGCCCAGCCCCGCGTAGTGCGGCGCATTCTTCACGAAGATCGAGCAGTTCACGACCTTGGCCATGCGGTGCAGGTGGTCGATATTCTTGCTGTACATCGAGGCGGTGTGCCCGAAGCCATGCTCCGCCTTCACCGCGAGGTCGATGCCCTCGTGCACGTCCTTGACGCGCACGATGCCGAGGATCGGCATCAGCAGTTCGAGTTGCACGAAGGGGTGCTCGAAGGGGACCTCGCAGATGATCAGCCGGGGATCCCCCTTGAAGGGGACGTCGATCTGCTTGAGGAACTCCGACGCGCTCTTACCCACCCAACTCGTGACGGTGTGGTCGCGCTCGGCGTTGAGGATGAGCCGCTCGAGGCGCGTGACCTGGTGGTTGCGGAGCAGGACGGCCGTGTTGGCCTGCATGCCCTCGATCAGCCGGTCCGCCACCTTGTCGACGACGAAAACCTCCTTCTCGTCGGAGCAGATCACGTTGTTGTCGAAGCTCGCGCCGGCCACGATGGAGCGGGCAGCCAGGTCCATTTCGGCCGTTTCGTCGACCACCACCGGCGGGTTGCCCGGTCCGCCGCAGATGCACTTCTTGGCGGCGGCGAAGGCCGCTTTCACCACGGCGGGGCCGCCCGTCACCACGTTCAAGCGAATGCCCTTGAACCGGAGCAACTCGTTCGCGGACTCGATCGTGGGGCTCTCGATCACCGTCATGATGTTGTCGGGACCGCCCACTTCCATCGAGGCGCGGTTGATGATGTCGATCACAATCGCGCTGACGCCCTTGGCGCCCGGGTGGGTGTTGAACACCACGGTGTTGCCGCCGCTCACCATCCCGATGCCATTGCAGATGATGGTCTCGGTGGGGTTGGTGGACGGCGTGATGGCCGCGATCACGCCGTAGGGCGCCCGCTCGATCAGGGTGAGGCCGTCGTCGCCGGTGAACGCGATGGGCTCGAGGATCTCGGGACCGGGCGTGCGGTAGATGACCAAGAGGTTCTTCTTGATCTTGTCTTCGACGCGCCCGAGGCCCGTTTCCTCGACAGCAAAACTGGCCAGAGACCGCACGTCCTCTGCGCAGCGCTTGCGGATGTTGGCGATGATCTCCCGGCGTTTTTCCAGGGGGAGGGCCACCAGCGTGAGCTGGGCCTGTCGAGCCGCGCCCACCGCGTCGGACACGGTCTTGAAGCAGCCGTGCCCCTTCTTGGGCGCCTCGTGCCGCGCCGGCCTTGCCGTACCGTCGCCGATGCGGGCCAGCACCTGCGCCACCACCGCCTCGAGCTCAGCCCGCTCCATCGCCTAGTCTCCCCTGGACTTGTCGTAGACGAGCGCACCCTCGCTGTCGACGGTGTCGACAATGGCCATGATCACCGCGTCGACTGGGCGGCCGTCGGTGGCCTTGGTTTGCCGGGCGGAGGAGCCCGACGCGTACAGCACGACCTCGCCGACCCCGGCGCCCATGGCGTCGGCGGCCACGACGAAGCTCTCCTTCTCCTCCATGTCGAGGGAGAGGTCCTGGACGAGGTAGAGGCGAAGGCCCTCGATCTTCTCGTCTTTACGGGTGCTGACGACGGTCCCGACGACCTTGCCGAGCTTCATGGAAGCTTACTTCTTGGCGGGCGTGCGACCGAGCGGAAGCACCGCGTCGATGTTCTCGTGGGGGCGGGGGATCACGTGGACGGAGACGAGCTCACCCACGCGCTGGGCCTGCCGCGCGCCCGCCTCGGTGGCGGCCTTCACCGCCGCGACGTCGCCGCGGACGATGGCGGTGACGTACCCGCCGCCGATCTTCTCGTAGCCGACCAGCTCGACCCGGGCGGCCTTCACCATGGCATCAGCCGCCTCGACCATGGCGGTGAAGCCCTTGGTCTCGATCATCCCGAGCGCGTCAGACATTTGATTCTCCTAGAAGTGAGCGTGAAAGAGTTATTTCTTTGCGGCGACGGAGTCGAGCACGGCGACGGCAGCGGCCGCTGCGCTGTCGATTTCCGCCTCGGTTCCGCACATCCACAGGCGCCCGAAGGCGCCGTAGGGCTGCAGGTTGACGAGGTTCACGTTGGCAGCCTTCTCGGCCTCGTTGGCCGCCAGCACGATCCAGGCGGCCGGTTCGGTTTCGAGGATGAACAGGCTCTGCCCGGGGATCAGCATCATCCCCTGCCGGTTGCGGTTGATGAGCTGGGCCTGGTAGGCCTCGACCGCCCGGATGATCTGGTTGCTGGTGACCTTGGGCGGGGTGTACTGGTCCTCGCGCAGGTTGAGGAAACGCAACACGGCGTCGCCGGCGGAGCGCACTTCACCCTTGTCGTCGTGGTGGAGTTCCAGGAGCCCGAAGGCCCGCTCGACCACCTGGACCGCCGGGATCGCCCGGGTGGCCTTGAGCGCCACGTCGGTGACGCGGTTGATGATCATGCCGGGCGCGGTTTCGATCCAGATGCTGGCCTGGCCGGCGAGCGGGAGGAAGCCGCGCGCAGTTGTGCCCGTGAACGCCGCGAGTTGCGGCTGGAGGCTGTCGAGGAACACGTAGCTACGCAGCGTGACAGACACGCGGACTCCGGGACCGGTGGCCGGCGTGATGTACCGCGCCGCCGGGCACGCGGCAACGCCGGGGGGAGCGGGGGCGCGGCTGCCGGTACGCGGGCACCCCCGGCCGAGTGGCCCGGTGGGCTAACCGGAAGGCGGCCACGCCCGGCAGGGCGAGGAGGCGGGCCGCCGCGGGTCCGGGTCGCTTGACTCGCCACCGTGCTTCCGGTACACCGGTGCCGTACAGGAGGACTCGGTGCGAAGCATCGTTCTCGTTGGCTCGCTGCTCGCGGGCTGTCCGGATCCGTCTACCGCTGAAGGGCTCTCGACGCCGGTCGCGGCCGAGACGCCGCCGCCGCCGCCGCCGAACTCTGAGGAAACGTCGCCGGGTTTTTCTGTGGCGGCTGGCGAGGGGGTACAACTCTCGGGCACCGTCTCCTACGCGGGGAGTAAGGTCGGCAAGTACCACATCGACTTTTTGCAGCCGCCGGAGTCCGGACACTTCCCGAAACTCGTCCACTCGCTGCTGGTCGACGAACCGGGCGCCTGGTCCATCGAGGCGCCGAAGAAACTGGGGAAGGTCGGAGTGATCGGGTACCTGGACGTGGCCGGCGACGGTCCGAGCGACGGGGATCCGGCGTTCCGGTTCCCGGGACTGATCGACGTCGACGAACTTCCGCTGGCGAACCTGGATCTCGTGCTCTCGGATTCCCCGGACCTCGGTGAGTTCACGCCCGGTCTGGCGGGCCCGCCGCAGGGCCCGCCCGCGGACGGCGCTTCGTCGCCGCCCAGCGGGGCTGCCGAGGGCGCCGCCCCCGCGTCGGCGCCGCCGGCGGAAGCGACCTCGGCCGCGCCACCGCCAGAGGCGTCCACCGTTTCGACGGCGACCACCCCACCCGGATAGCCGCTGGTCATGAGCGGCTTCGCCGGGTTCATGAACACG
>CAYHRZ010000506.1:0-4248 GCA_964359125.1 uncultured Klebsiella sp.
CACGTCCGCGCCCTGGAGGCCGAGGGCCGCCTAGTCGAGGCGGTGGCGCGCTGCCGGGGCGGCGACCCCGACCCCGCCCTGGCCCGGGCGCGCGCTCGCTCGGGGCACCGGCTTGCCCGGGCGGCGCGCCTGCCATGGCCGCCGGTCGAGGCCCCGCGCCCGGCACCGGACCGACGGCTGCGCATCGGCCGGGCGGGGAGCCTCCCCGGGGGGCGCCCGGCCTGGCGCACGCCCGGTGGCGAGGCGCTGGGCGTGGAAGCCGCCGCTATCGCCTACCTCCGACTAGCGGGGCGGGAGGCCCTGCACGCGGAGAACTGGTTGTGGTCCTCGCTCTTCGCGCTGGTGTTCCGCGAGTTGTACTGGTTGCCGGTCCCGGGTCGGCTGCCCACCGCCCGGCGCAGCGGCCCGGTGGACCTGGGAACCCCCGCCTTCTACGCCGCGAGACAGGCGGCGGCGGGGCAGGCCCTGGCTCGCCTGGAGGCCGAGGGTCTGGGACCCTTCGCCGACACTTTTTCCGGAGAAATTGTCGCGGGCCTGAGCCGCGTCGAGACGGCGATCCAGGTTGGTCGCAGGCTGCCCGGAAAGATGCTTAGTACCGTGCTTTACGAGCTCCTCCGTCGGGGGTTTGCCGCCGCCTCGGGGCTACCCGACGTGCTCGTCCTCCCCGGGGCGGTGGTGCACGCCCCCCACTTTTTCCCGTCTACCATGCCGGAAACGGCATTTTTGGCGGAGGTCAAGGGTCCTGGAGACAGCCTCCGCGAGGGGCAGCGAGTGTGGATTGATCGATTGATCGCGACCAAGATTCACGTGGAGTTATGGACAGTTAGCGAGTGATATTTGATGCTGTCGTCTTGATGTAGATCCGAGCAAAGCATTTGTGGTTCCCCGTCATTGACACGTCAACGGGACGGTGTACACTGTGGATGCAGGGCGGGAACGCTCTGGGCTCGTCACCAGGCAAAAACAGAGGTCAAACCAATGCCGATCGCAACCGCTAGGAGTCGTGAGCGGGTCGCCCGCAACTTCATCAAGAGCTACGGCCGCACCAAGTTCCGCCGGCTGCTCGAGGCCCTGGGCACCGCCGAGAGCGGCCAAACCCTCGCCGACGAGTTCGGCGTGAGCCGGGAGCGCATCCGCCAGTGGAAGAACACCTTCTGGACGGTGATCACCGTCTACCAGGTGCACCCCGAGGTGGAGCGACTGCTGCGGGAGCGCCGCGTCGCGGTGTAGGCGGTTCCCCGGCGGGATAGACGCTGGCTCGTTCTAGGAGCCAACGATGTCTACTCGCCGCGTGTTCCTCCTCGGTGGAGCCCACACCCCGTTCCTGGGCAAGGGGCACCCCGACTTCATCTGGAAGAACCACCCGGACTTCGGCAAGCGCGACAACCCCACGCTCGAGGAGCACCTCCGGGCCGCGGTGCAGGCCAGCATCGAGACCACGGGCACCGACGCCGAGGCCATCGAGCGCGGCTACGTCGGCAACTTCGTGGGCGAGTTGTTCTCCCAGCAGGGCCACCTCGGTGCCGCGCTGGCCGGGAGCCACCCGGCCCTGGTCAACAAGCCCATGACCCGCACCGAAGGTGCGTGCGCGTCCGGCGGCCTGGCGCTGGCGTGCGCGCGGGACGCCATCCTGGCGGGCTGCGACGTGGTGCTCGCGGCGGGCGTCGAGGTCCAGACGACCGAGTCCGCCCGCGTAGGCGCCGACTACCTCGCCCGCGCCTCGCACTACCGGCGGCAGCGCAGCATCGACGAGTTCACCTTCCCCGCGCTGTTCGGACGGCGGACCAAGGTGTACCGCGAGGCCTTCGGCGTCTCCGAAGAAGACATCGGCCGCGCTGCCGTGAAGGCCTACGCCAACGCCAACAAGAACCCCTACGCGCACATGCGGGCCCGCAAGATGGACCTCGCCACCGCCGGCGGGGCCAGCGAGAAGAACCCGACGTTCCTCCAGAACGCTGAGTACGCCCCCTACATCAAGCTCAGCGACTGCTCACAGGTCAGCGACGGCGCCTCCGCGGCGGTGATCGTCAGCGAGGCGGGTTTGCGGCGGCTGGGGAAAAGCCAGGCCGACGCGATCGAGATCGTGGCCATCGGTCACAGCACGGCGTCCCTCTACGAGGACGGCGACCTGACTCAACTGTGGACGACGAAGAACGCTGCGGAGAAGTGCTATGCCGCGGCGGGCATCTCGGCGGCCGACGTCGGCGTGGCCGAGGTACACGACTGCTTCACCGTGACCGAGTTGCTGATGTACGAGGCGCTCGGCTTCGCCGCCCCCGGCCAGGGCGGGAGCCTGCTGCGCGACGGCGCCACCGACATCGGCGGCAAGGTGCCGGTCAACACTGGCGGGGGCCTCGTCGGCTTCGGCCACCCGGTCGGCGCCACCGGGGTGAAGCAGGCGGTGGAGATCTGGCGACAGATGAAGGGCAAGTGCGGGGACTACCAGGTCCCCGGGCGGCCGTCGGTCGGCCTGACGGCCAACATGGGCGGTGACGACCGCACGGTGGTCGTGACCGCGTACCGGAACGCCGGGTGACAGCGGCTCGCGGGGGCGGCGCCTTGGCGCTGGCGCTTGCTCTCGCTGGGCTCGGGGCCGCCTGGTGGTCCACCGCGCCGCGGCCCGCCGCGCCCGCCGGGCTGGCCGCGCCCGCCCCCGACCCGTCGTCGACGCGGTCGGCGGTCCCGTCTGCACCCGCGGCCGCGCCGGCACCTGAGAAGCAAGCTGAGCAGCCCGCCGCGGACAGGCGTCCACCCGGCGACGACGCCGCGCTCCGCGCCCGCCTCTACGTGCACGCGAAGATGGCCGTCGCCGACTGGCCCCTCGTCGCCTCGCGGATCGAGGAGCCCGGCCTGCGGGCCGAGGCCGAGGCGATGGTGGGCCGCCTGGGCCGCCTCGACGAGCCGGCGGAGGACCTGTCCCGCGACGAGTACGACCTCACGCAGCGGCTGATCGCCCACGGGGGCTGGGACCGGACCACTCTGCGCCGCATCCAGGCGCTCAACAGCGCCGCGGCGATGGTGATCCAGGGCGGCTAGCCACCTCGGCGGGGCATTCGCGGTTAGCAGCACCGCGATGTCCCGCGCTCACGCCTCGTTGCTCGCCCCACTGCTGTTCCCCACGTTCGCGCTCGCCGCCCCGGGCGAGCCGGCCCCGGAGGGTCGCCGCGTGGCGATCGTCGTGGGGCTGTCGAGCTACGAGAAGCTGCCACCGGACCTGCACCTCGACACCCCGCGGACGGAGGCGGCGAGGGTCGCGGCCGCGCTGGAGCAGGCCGCGGGCTTCGACGAGGTGCGGCTGCTCACCGACGCCAGCGCGACCACCGGCAACATCCAGGCGGTGCTGTCCGAGGAGTTGAGCAAGGAGGTCCAGTGGAAGGACCTGTTCTTGTTCTACTTCGTGGGCCACGGCGTCGGCGGCGACTTCGGCGACCCTCGGCTGTTGATGTACGACTCGGATCCCGACGCGCTCGACACCACGTCGTTGTCCGTGAAGTCGTTCGCGGCCAGCCTGCAGAAGTGGGTCCCGGCCAGCCGCTACGTCATCGTCACCGATGCCGCGCACGACCAGTCGCTCAACGGCCTCGTGCTGCTCGGTCCCACCGGCAACGACTGGCCGGTCATTGGCCAGCAGAGCTTCATGATCTCGTCGACCGCGCCTCGCCAGGCGGCGCAGGCCGGCGTGTTCAGCAAGGCGTTCATCGAGGGCTTCTCGGGGCAGGCCGACACCAACGGCGACGGGGTGATCACCGGCTCGGAGCTCAACACCTTCCTCATCCTCGCGGTGCCCAACGCCACGGGTGGGCGACAGTTGCCGACGGTGCAGTCGAAGTACGACCCGGGCATCGAGATCGTGGACCGCCGCGCCCCGGACGGCACCGTCGCCGAGGGCCTGCGCTTGCCGACGCACCGGGTCGACAAGGCGAAGTTCATCCTCCCCACGGGGGCGGGCCAGAAGGTCCAGTGCCGCGACACGCCGCCCTACGCCTGCGACCCGAGCTGCTACCTCTTCGACGTGCTCGCGGGCCCCTGCTCGGTGTGGGCCACTATCGACGGCAAGGAGTACGAGGCCACGGTCGACGTCCTCACGCGCGGGATGTACCGCTGCGAGGTCACCGAGGGCGCCCTGGGCTGCGTGTCGCCCTTGCCGTAGGGGAGTGCGACGGCGGTGCTGCCGACGCGCGCCGCGGACCTACTCGCAGCTGCCCGCGTACACCGCCCACGCGTCGCGCCCGATGTCGCCGCCCCGGC
>CAYHRZ010000507.1:0-4246 GCA_964359125.1 uncultured Klebsiella sp.
AAGACGCCGACCCAGCGCTTGAGCTGGAGCCGATCGACCTGCTGCTGCCGGCGGCGGTTGTCGAGTTCTGGCCGAGGGTCCGGCGACCGCGCAGGCGCTCCGGGCAACGACGGACCTTGAAAAGGCCCCCCCCCCGGGTACGGGGCCGGGTCGTTCTTGCCGTCTGGGGGGGGGCCGGGGGCGCTCAGCCCCGGGGGCCCACGACGGCCATGAACCGCTGGGCGGCGCCCTCGTGGCCCGGGATCTCGAAGGAGAGCACGAGCACGCCTCCGTGCCCACCACGGTAGAGCGCGCTGGCGGCGAAACCACGCGCGCAGTCGGGGCGTCCTGCGGTGACCGTCCACGCTTGCTTGCTCACCGTCACCGAGGGCGCCTCGCCGGCCCACCCGGCGGGGCAGGTCTCGCCGGTGACGGGCGCCGTCGTGACGACCACGGCCACACCCCCACCGGCGCAGCCAGAGCCGCCGCCGCAGCGACCGCCGCCGCAGCCCTCTGCGGTCGCCGGTCGCGACAGGTCGATACCGTCACGGGCGAGGGCCGCGGCCGCATCTTGTCGCACCGCGGCGGTGGCCCCGGTCAAGCCGCGGGACGCGTCGGCTTCGCGCAGGGCGACCTCGAACTGCTCGCGTAGCTGGCCGGTGGTGGTGTCGTGGAGGGCGAGGCGGGCCACGGGGAAGCCGGGGCCGTCCATCACCCAGCGGGTTTCCACGGCGGCCACCACACCGTTGGCCGCGAACGCCACGGCGACGAGTTCCGTGGGCGGCGGCTCCTCGGTGGCCAGCGCGAGGGCGAGGGGCAACATCCCCCCGGCGGTATCTCGTTGTGCACCTTGGCGCGGGATAGGGCGCCTCCGTGGAGCTCATGGCGCCGGCCTTCCGTCTCTGGCTCGACGGCGGCGTCGTCGGTGACGTTGGGATGGGCGGCGCGCCGGTCGAGGGCGGCTACGGCCTGTCTGGGGGCCTCGGCGTGAGCTTGGCGGACGAGCCGGCGCGCGGCGTGGGCATCCTGTTGCAAGTGCGCGAGATCGTCACCAACCTCGACGACCGGCACGTGTCCAGCATCGGCATCCTCGGGCGTTACCCCGCCGACGACGGCCCGTTCTTCGCGCTCGGCGCCGCGCACCACCACGAGCTGCCCTGGTCGAGCTACCTCGACGACCCGCTGGCCGGGGCGCTCGCGACGCACACCGGGATCACCCATCGCACCGGCTTCGAGCTCGGCGGCGGCTGGGACTTCGCCCCGGGCGCGCCGGAGTCGAAGGACTCCCGGCGTTTCCGCCCGTCGTTGCAGCTCACCGGCGTGTTCCTGCCCGCCACCGAGGGCCCCCTGGCCTACGTGCTCTTCCGCGCCACGATGCGCCTCGGCCTCAAGGAGTACGAGTAGGCGCTACTCGACGGTGCTCAGGTCGCGCGTGAGCAGTTCGGCCGTGTAGAGGCCGTCGACCAGGATGTAGCCGTAGACATCCGCGGAAAAGTCGCCCTCGAGCTCGCCGTCTTCGCTCAGCGACCCCTCGGTTTCCACGCCATAGGCGAAGATCGTCAGGTCGATGGCCGCCTCGCCGCTGAGGTCCCCGTCGTCGTTCTCGAGGTCGAAGAGGTAGGTGGTGTCGAGGTTGTAGCCGAACAGCGAGATCAGGCAGCCCGCGTCGCCGGTGGCCACCTCGCCGTAGGCGTCGACCACCAGCGTGAGCGGTCCCGAGCAGCCCACGGCGATCTCCTGCCCGTCGTACTCGCCGGACACGTTCACCTGGAGATCCCCCACGTACACCCCGGCGTAGATGCTCTGCACCAGGATGCCGCCCACGGTGGAGGCGAGGCGATCTCCATTGGGCAGGCGGGCCTCGGCGGTGATGGCGTGGATGCCCACGTCGAGAGCGCTGTCGGTCTGGGCGGGGCCCACGATGCCCCAGTCGGTGTCGATGTCGCTGCGCCAGGTGATATCGGAGAAGTCGGTCGCGACACCGTTCTTGTCGTAGACCGTGGCCACGAACTCCGCGTCTTCGCCGTAGGGCAGGAAGCTCGCGCTCGCGGGCGACTCGATCACCAGCGAGGCGTCGGACCACAACTCGTCGAGTTCGGCCTGGGCCTCGGCGGCGGTGTCGGTGGTGGACTCGTCGGGGCTCTCGCCCGGGTCCTCCGGGTTGTAATCGACGATCAGAGAGTCGCTGCAGGCCAAGAAAAGGACGAGCATGGTTCGCTCCGGGCGGCGCCAAGGTAGCACGGGCCCGCTCCACCGTCGCGGGCGTTAGTCCGTGCCTTATGGACACGATGATCGAGGTGCGGGACCTCCGCAAGCAGTACGGCGACTTCGCGGCGCTCAAGGGCGTCAGTTTCAGCATCCAGCGCGGGGAGATCGTGGGCTTCCTCGGGCCCAACGGCGCGGGCAAGACCACGACGATGAAGATCCTCACCGGCTTCGTGGCCCCCTCGGGGGGCGAGGCACGGGTGGCGGGGCTCGACGTGGTGGCCGACTCGCTCGCGGTGCGGGCGTCGATTGGGTACTTGCCGGAGGCCGCGCCGGTGTACGCCGACATGCGGGTGGGCGACTACCTCGACTTCGTGGGACAAGTACGCGGCCTGGCGCCGGCCGAGCGCGCCACGAGCATCTCGCGGGTGGCGGGGGAGTGCGACATCGAGGACCGCCTGTCGCAACGCGTGGGCACGTTGTCGAAGGGCTACAAGCAGCGGGTGGGGCTGGCCCAGGCGATGTTGCACCAGCCGCCGATCCTCGTGCTCGACGAGCCCACCAGCGGGCTGGATCCGAACCAGATCCTCTCCATCCGCAACCTCATCCGGCGTATCGGCGAGTCCCGCACGGTGATTCTCAGCACCCACATCCTCCAGGAGGTCCAGGCCACCTGCGACCGCGTGCTCATCCTCAACCGCGGCGAACTGGTGGCCGACGCGGGCATCGACTCCGTCCGTGACGCGATCTCGGGGGGGAACCTGTACCGGGCCACGTTCGTGGACGGCTCGGTGCGCCTCCCCGAGGCCGAGGTGCGCGCGGCGGTGGCGAGCGTGCCCGGCGTCCAGCGGGTGACGCTGCAATCGGCGGATGTACCCGGGCAGTTCCCCTACGAGGTGCTGGCCGACCGCGACGTCCGCGGGGAGTTGTTCGGGGTGGCGGTGGCCAAGGGCTTGCGGCTCCTGGAGCTGAGCCGTGAGAAGTCGTCGCTGGAGGAGGTTTTCCGGCGGCTCACGTTGTCACCGGGGGAGCAGGGGGCGGCGGCGGCCGGCTAGACTCGGCTGCACTCGGCGAGGTTTGATGTCGATCATCTGGGTAGGACTGGGCGTGCTCGGGTGCGGGACGGGCGACGGTGACGCGGCGAAGGACGGGGGCAAGACAGGGGGTCGCGACAGCGGGACGAGCGGCGACCTCGTGGAGTGGGGTAGCGCGGTGGTCACCGTGTACAGTTTCCAGGACAACTCCGCCTGCAACTCCACGATGACCGCCTCGGGAAACCCGCTGGTGCCCTATGTCTCGGTGGCTTTGCCGTTCCGGTTCCTCGAGGGCTACGGCGACGGGCCGTTCGCCCTGGGCGACGAGATCCACGTGGGGTTCCTGGAGGGGCGGACCATGCCCAACGGCGCGGCCCACACCGGCTGGGTGGTGATCGACGACTTCTGCGGCGACGGCGGCGACGACAGCTACTGCCTGCAAGGTGGCAAGGCGAACGTGGACCTGTACATCGGGGACTGGGCGCAGTCGGGCATGGAATGCGTGGCGGCGGACCCCGACCGCTGGGCATCGGGCACCTTCTCCGGGCCCGGCGGGAGCGGGCAGCAGGCCACGGTCGTGTCGTTCGGCCCGGCGCCGGAGGGGGCCTTCGTGGGCGACTACGGCGGCGCGGCGATGGGCGAGGGGGACTGTGGCGACTGCGAGGGCGCGCAGGAGGTGCAGCCCCCGGCCTGCTGGCACTACGACCCGGGCAACGAGAACGTGGAGTACTGCGACTGTACCAACTCCAACGGGCGGCGCGGGGAGTGCGAGTAGGGCGGGGGTGAGACTCGGGGCGGGGTCGCGCGAGGTCCTCCGCTGGACGCCGGTCGAGGGCGGCAGCGGCGGGGGCGCCTCGCGGCGGAACCAGGTCGTTGGGTGAGCGCTCACCCCCCCGGGTTTGTTCCGCTGCTGCCGGCTGTGGGCCGCTTGCGACGGGTCGCCGGAACGGACAAACGCCGATTTTTGCATCGACGCCGCTCGCGGTCGCGCCGGTCGCGGACGGAACGGGCCGCCAGGGGCCGCTGGG
>CAYHRZ010000508.1:0-4245 GCA_964359125.1 uncultured Klebsiella sp.
ACCATGGCCTCGTACTTGGCCTCGGCCGTGCCTTGGCCACCCGAGATGATCGCCCCGGCGTGCCCCATGCGGCGCCCCGGCGGCGCGGTGGCGCCGGCGATGAAGCCCACGATCGGCTTCTTCATGTGATCGCGGGCCCAGGCTGCGGCCTCTTCCTCGGCCGTGCCGCCGATCTCGCCGATCATGATCACCGCGTCGGTGTCGGGGTCGGCGTTGAACAGTTGCAGGGCGTCGATGTGCTTCGTGCCGATGATGGGGTCCCCGCCGATGCCGATGGCGGTGGATTGCCCGAGTCCCAACGCCGTGAGTTGCCCCACCGCCTCGTAGGTGAGGGTGCCCGAGCGGCTCACCACGCCGATGCGCCCAGGGCGGTGGATGTGCCCGGGCATGATGCCGATCTTGCACTGGCCGGGCGTGATGATGCCGGGGCAGTTCGGACCGATCATGCGCACGCCGCGCGCGGCCAGGTAGGGGCGCACGGGGAGCATGTCGCGGACGGGGATGCCCTCGGTGATCGGCACCACCAACTTGATGCCAGCTTCGGCGGCCTCGAGAATCGCGTCGGCAGCGAAGGGCGGCGGCACGAAGATCATGGAGGCGTTGGCGCCGGTGGCGCGCACGGCCTGTTCCACCGTGTCGAAGATCGGCACAGTGCCCTCGAAGAAGGTGCCGCCCTTGCCGGGCGTGACCCCGGCCACCACGTTGGTGCCGTAGGCCTTGCACTGGCTGGCGTGGAACCCACCGGCGGAGCCGGTGATGCCCTGGACGACGAGGCGGGTGTTCTTGTCGACGAGAATGGCCATTTTATGCTCCCCGCACGGCGGCGACGATCTTCTCGGCCGCGTCTGACATTGAATCCGCAGCGATCACCCGGAGGTCGCTCTCGGCGATGATCTTCTTGCCGAGTTCCACGTTGGTGCCCTCCAGGCGCACCACCAGCGGCACCCGCAGACCGGTGTCGCGCACGGCGGCCAGCACGCCGGTAGCGATGACATCGCACTTCATGATGCCGCCGAAGATGTTGACCAGGATGCCCTTCACCGACGGGTCCGCCGTGATGATCTTGAAAGCGGCCGTGACCCGCTCGGTGGTGGCGCCACCGCCCACGTCCAGGAAGTTGGCGGGTTCCTCGCCGTAGAACTTGATGATGTCCATGGTGGCCATCGCCAGCCCGGCGCCGTTGACCATGCACCCGATGTTGCCGTCGAGTTTGACGTAGGACAGTTCGTGCTTGGCCGCTTCGACTTCCTGAGGATCTTCCTCGGCAGCGTCGTAGTAGCTCTCGTACTCCGGGTGACGGAAAAGCGCGTTGTCGTCGAAGGTGACCTTGGCGTCGAGCGGCAACACCTGTTCGTCGACGGTGAGAATCAGCGGGTTGATCTCCAGCATCGAGCAGTCCGCAGCGTTGTAGGCGCGGTAGAGCCCCTGGACGAGCTTCACGAAACCGTTGACGGCCTTGCCCGACAGCCCGAGGCCAAAAGCAAGGTTACGCGCCTGCCATGCGCCGAGCCCGGTGAGCGGATCACCCCAGGCCTTCAGGATCGCCTCGGGACGGTGCGCTGCCACCTCCTCGATCTCGGTGCCCCCCTCGGCGCTGCACATCACCAGCACCTGCCCCCGGGCCCGGTCCAGCAGGATGGCGAGGTAGAACTCCTTGGCGATCTGGCAGCCCTGCTCGACGTAGAGCTTGCGAACCACGGCGCCTTCGCGGCCGGTTTGTTTGGTGACCAGGGTGTTGCCCAACATCGACTTGGCCGCGTCGCGCACCGCGTCGAGGTCCTTGCACACCCGCACGCCGCCCTTGCCCTCGGTGGCTTCGCCGCGCAGCACAGCCTGGAGGTTCTCCTCGCTCACCTCGCCCACGAAGCGCCCCTTCCCGCGCCCCCCGGCGTGGACTTGCGACTTCACCACCCACACATTGCCACCCATCTGCTGCGCGGCGTGAACGGCCTGTTCGGGGGTGTGCGCGGCGGCGCCCTGGAGCGTGGGAACGCCGTGTTTCCGCAGCACCTCCTTGCCCTGGAACTCGTGGATTTTCATGCGGCCTCGGCCCGGCGCGCGGCGCGGGAAGCGCCGCCGTGCGGGGGGCGCCTACTAACGCGCGGGGGCGGATACGCTGACGGCATGTGGTGGCTCGCCGTTCTGGAAATCGCCGCCGCCGGCGACTGGGCGCGCCAGGAGGTGGAGCCCAAACTTCCCACTGACTTCTCGGCGTACACCGTCGGTCGCAACCACGGTCGGCTGGGCCTCTTCGACCAGGACTTCGGGCTCTGGGACAACGTCGACGTGGGCACGACGGCCCTGGCTTTCGTGCTCGGCGTGCCGAACGCCCACACCAAGATCCAGGCCATCCAGTCGCCCGCGTTCGACATCGCCGTCGACGCCGCCTGGGCGGGGTACGACCTCGAGAAGAACCTCGGCGTGCCGGGAGGCTACCTCACCGTCGTACCCCTGGGATGGACCGCATCCTGGGTGGCATCGCCCAAGTTCTCGCTGCACTTCGGCTCCGCGTGGTTGCTGGCCTCCGCCCGGGGCGAGGTGAGCCTGGATCAACTCGGCGAGGGCCTCGCCGTGGCGGTGGGCGCGGACCTGTCGAAAGAGCTAGCGAGCAGCCTCGACGACGCCGGCGGGCTCTACGCCGGCGCCGATCTCACGCTCAGCCAGTTCCGACTTGCCGCCGACTACCGGATCAACCGTCGTGACAGCGTCGTCTTGCAAAGCAACACCTTCCTGCTGCTCACCGGCAACATCAGCGGCGGCTACGCCTCCGAGGACGAGACGGTGGAGGTAGGCGCGTCCGCGCACATCGAAAAACCCCTCACCGACCAGCTTCAAGGCGTCGTGACCCTCTCGTGGCAGTTCGCGTGGGAACGCTGGTACCTGCGCGTTGGGCTTCCCGTGCCCACCCGCACCATCCCCCTCCTGTGGATTCCCCAGGCCGTCGAGTTCTACTGGACGTTCTAGGCGGCGTGATCGGTGCGCTTGCCTCGACTCGGTAATCAGGGCTACGATGCTGCCATGCCCGCCTTTCGCCCGCGCCGTTTCATGGAGGGACGGCGCCAGCCGATTCCCTACGGCATGTTCGACGGCGAGCGCGCGGGCCGCGAGCGAGCCAACGCCGAGCGCCTCGAGAACATCTACCACCGGGGCCAGGCCAAGGCCTGGGACGGGCGGGCCGTGCTGGCGGAACTCGTTTCGCGACACGGGAAGCCCGAGTTGCCGGGGAACCGTGCCGAGGCCCTGAGGCTGATTCTCGCCAACATCTTCTGGGGAGAACTGGCGGCCTGGCGCATCAGCGCCGACCTCGCGCTGCAGCTGGTGCCCCTGGAAGCCAAGATGGCGGCCACCTCCCAGGCCCACGACGAGGCGCGGCACTTCTACGTCCTCCACGACTACCTGCGGCTCCTCGGGCACGCCCCCGCGCCGTTGCCGCCCCGCGCCGCGCGCCTGCTCGACGAGGTGGCCAATGCGCCGGACCTCGTTCGCAAGCTCCTCGGCATGCAGTTGATGGTCGAGCCGCTGGCGCTCACCCTGTTCCAGCTCCTCCGCGAGCGCCGGGTGGAGCCGGTCCTCACCGAACTGTTGGCCTACTACGAGCGCGACGAGGCCCGGCACGTCGCCCTCGGTGCGCTCCACCTTCCTACGCTGATGGCCGACATGTCGCAGGCCGAGTTGCTCTCGTTGTGGCGCTGGCAGATGCACATGTTCATGCTGCAAATCGACGGCCTGGTGGAGTCGGCGCCGAGCCTGGCGGCGCTGGGCATCGACGCCCGCGAGGTGTACCGGCTGGGACAGGCCAAACAACTGGCCGCCTCGAGGATGATGTTCGGTGGACTCGCCGACCGCCCATGGCTGCTCCAGCTCTTCGTCCGCGTCACCGAGGCGCGCATGGCCTTCTCGTTCCCGGCCGAGGGCAGCGGCCCGGGTGCCCGCCTGCGGGGTGCGTGGTTCGGCCTTCGGCACGGACCGGGGCACATCCCCGAGAGCGAAATCCACGCGGCGTAGCGGCGGGGGTAAACTGGGGCGATGCGCGCCCTACTGCTGCCCTTGGTCCTGCTCTCCTGTCGCTCCGAACCACCCGACGACACGGTGAAGGATCACGACGACGACCCCGACGTCAGCGACGCCGACGGCGACGGCTTCTCCACCGAGGAAGGGGACTGCGACGACCAGGACGACACCGTGCTCCCCGGCGCGGCCGAGGCCTGCGACGGCATCGACAACGACTGCGATGGCGAGGTCGAC
>CAYHRZ010000509.1:0-4240 GCA_964359125.1 uncultured Klebsiella sp.
AGCTTGCGGCGGTCGGTGACGTCGTCGCCCACCACCACCACCACCCGTTCCGCCCCGTTGTCCTGGGCCACGAACTGCCAGCGCACGGTGCGCACGTCGCCCGTGCGGGTGGTGTGCACCCACTCCACGTCGCGCACCTTCTCGCCGCTGTAGGCGCGGGTGTGCGTCGCGACGACCGTGTCGCGGAGCGCCGGCTCGGCCACCAGGGCGCGGGCCCAACCCGTCACGTCGCTGATGCTGCCCGGCTCGATGTCGAACCGGTCCCGGAGGGTGCGGTTGATCGACAGGAGCTTCCCGCCCTGGCCCATGGAGTAGACCAGGGCCCCGGTGCGATCCAGGAGTTGCTCCAACGCCTCGGCGGGCATCGGGGGAAGGGCCGTGGGGAGGGCGCCGGGCATCCGGGCCGCAGTAACGTGGGCTAGGGTGGGCCGTGCTCGCCCTCCGCGTCCAGGCCTCGGCGCCCATTGCCCCCTTCGACGAGGAGCCGGGGACATTGCCGATGCTGGCGCGCACGCTCCGGCAAACGCAGGACGACGCGCTTGCCGCCGCGGGCGTGGTGCAGGGCGACGACGCCTCGCAGCCCCGGTTGGTGTTCGGCGACGGCACCTTCTTCACGCCCAGCCTCGTCCGCAAGTTACGACGCCTCAACCGGCCGGGACGGCTGCGGATCCGCGACGAGGGCTGGTTGCGGATGGCCAGTCCGCTCGCGACCGACGCCTCGGCCCCCTACATCGGGCTGGTCGCGCCGGGGCAGCCCGCCACCCTCGACGGCCTGCCGGACCTCGAGGTGGACCTCGAGCTCTCGCCGTCGCCGCCGGCCGTGGTGCACCCGGCTTTCGCCCACGTGGTGGCGGAAGGCGGGTTGGTGGCGGGCGCGGCGATCGCGCACGACATCGAGCACTGGGTCCACCTCGTGCGGGTCAACCTGCTCGCGCTCACCGCCCGGGCCGCGGAGATCACCGAGCGCTTCAACCAGGCGCCCTGGTGGTGGAAGGTGGGCCGGGCCGCCGAGGTGCTGTGGGCCGCCGGGTGGCCTTCCGAGGCGCGCATCCACCGCGCGGTGTGTCGGGTGGCGCGTTCGGCGAAGATCCACCCCTCGGCGGTGGTCGAAGTGAGCGAGGTGGGGGCGGGCGCGGTGATCGGTCCCCTCGCGGTGGTGCGCGGCTGCGTGGTGGGGCCCGGCGCCACGGTCGACGCGCAGGCCCACGTGGTCGCCAGCAGCTTGGGGCCCCGCGCGCAGGTGGGTCGCGGCACGCACCTCGCGCTCTGCTCCCTGGGGGAAGGTGCGATGGTGAGCCACGGCTGGGGCCACCAGGCCTGCGTTTTTGGTCGCGACAGCTTTGTCGCGCAGGGGGTGACGACGCTCGACTTGTCGTTCGGCGGCCCGGTGCGCGTCGACCACCAGGGGCGACGCGTGTCGGCGGGCACCCACTTCCTTGGCAGTTGCGTGGGTCACCGCGCGCGGGTCGGCGCCGGCGTGCGGCTCGGCTACGGTATGGCCGTGCCCAACGATGCCCTCCTCGTGGCCCCCGCGGCCGACCTCGCCCGCCGCTGGCTCGCGCCGGTGGGGGGCCCGGCCACCATCGTCGACGGGGCGGTGGTCCCGGTGAAGACCGGATGATCCTGCTCTGGATGCTGGGAGCCTGCTGCCAGGCGCCGCCCGCGTGGGAGGCCCTGGACCCGGTCACGGTCACGGCTGGCGTCGACGTCACGGTGGACCTCGCCGACTACGCCACCGGCACGGACCTCAGTTTCGCGGCCAGCGGCGACGGGACGGTGTCGGCCACGATGCGGGGCAGCAAGCTGCACCTCACCGGCAACGGCACCGACGTCGGCTACGCCGCGGTCTCGCTCACCGCGACGGATGCTTGTGGCCAGGACGCCACCACCAACCTCAGCGTGGAGGTTCTGCCCGGCTCGATCAGCGGCTGCCCCACGGTGTTCTCCACCAGCGCCCCGGGCGCCGGGAGCGTGGCGATCGCGGGCGAGTTCAACGACTGGTCCACGACCGCCGACCCGCTGGAGGAAAACACCGACGGCACCTGGTCCGCCACGGTGATCCTGCCGCCGGGCGCCCACCCCTACAAGTACGTGGAGAACGGCGCCGACTGGCACTGCGACGCCGACGCGGAGTTCTTCCACTGCGACGAGGGGCAGAGCTACGACAACACCTGCAGCAGCGACATCAACGGCTGCAACTCCATGATCGTCGTGCCGGGCTGCGACGAGCCCACGCTCAGCAGCACGCGCGTGGCGATCGATCGGAACACTCGCGGCATCGAGATCGGCGCCCGGGTGGACCGGGAGGTTGCCAGCACCTGGGCCACCCTCGATGGGCAACCCATCGACGGCTGGACGGGGCAGACCTTCTACTTCGCCACGTCGGGGCTCTCTGCCGGGCGGCACGTGGTGCAGGTGGGGGCCGACGGCGCCGACACGCTCTACGTGCCCTTCTGGCTTGACGAGCGCGACTGGGCCTCGGGCTTGTTGTACTTCGTCTTCGTGGACCGCTTCGCCGATGGCGACAGCACGAACAACGCGCGGGAGGGCGCCGACGTCGACTACCACGGCGGCGACTGGCAGGGGGTGGTGGACCGCCTCGACGACCTCGACGAGCTCGGCGTGACCGTGCTCTGGCTCACGGTGCCCCTGGACAACGCCGAGGGCCCCTGGGACGGGCAGTGTGGCGCAAACTTCGCCGGCTACCACGGCTACTGGCCGGTCAGCAGCAGCCTGGAGGAGCACTTCGGCGACGAGGCCGCGCTGCGCACGCTGGTCGACGAGGCCCACGCCCGCAACATGCGGGTGATGGTCGACTGGGTGGCCAACCACGTGCACGAGAACCATGACTGGTACACCACCCGCCCCGAGTGGTTCAACGACCGCTTCGTCTGTGAAGAAGACGAAGATGGCGATGGCCAACTCAACTGGGACCAGCGGACCGAGAGTTGCTGGTTCGCGGCGTACCTCCCCGACATCGACTACACCCAGAGCGACCCTCTGGTCCGCGCGGTCGACGAGGCCATCGACTTCGCCAAGGCCTGGGACCTCGATGGCTACCGCATCGACGCCGTCAAGCACATGCCGCACTCGGTGGTGGTCAACGCCCAGGCCCGGGTCGCGCGCGAGATCGAGCACCGGCACGCGGGGGGGACGGAGGACTTCCGGACGATTGGGGAGACCTTCGACGGCTATGGCACCATCGCCGCCTACCTGGGCGACGACCAACTCGACGCCCAGTTCGACTTCCCGCTCTACTACAGCATCCTCGGCGCGTTCGCCCGGGGCGACACCGGGTTGTCCAACGGCGACGGCTCGCTGATGGCGTCGCTGGCCAGCTCGCGGGCGAGCTACGGTGGTGCCTTGATGTCGACCTTCCTCGGCAACCACGACGTGGCGCGGTTCATCTCGGTGGCCGCCGGTGAGGTGTCGAGCAGCGACGGCGCCTGCGACGACGGCGGTGCCTTGCGGGATCCCGCGTCGCCGCCGGGGTGGTCGGAGCCGTACGACCGGCTGCGACTGGCGTGGACATTCCTGCTCACCACCGAGGGCCTGCCCCTGGTGTACTACGGCGACGAGATCGGCCTGCCGGGCTACGCCGACCCCGACAACCGGCAGGCGATGCGCTTCGACGGCGAGTTGTCGGCCGACGAGGCGCGCGTGCGGGAGCACGTGGCCACGCTGGGCCAGGCTCGCCGGGAGCACCCCGCGCTGTCCACGGGGACCCGCACCGAGTGGTGGGAGAACGACGCCGACTTCTGGGCCTATGCCCGGGTCAACGGCGACGACGCGGTCATCGTTTTGCTCAACCGGGGCGAAGCCCGTACCGTTTCCAACGGGCTCGGCTTCGCGGGCCTGCCGCGGGTCACCTACGTGGACCTGCTCACCGGCGACACCTTCTCCCCCGACGGCGACGACCTGGCCGTGACGGTGGGCGCGATGGCCAGTCGCGTCTTGGTTCCCCAGTGATTCTACTCGCGATCTCGGCGTGGGCGGTGGACCCGTTCCGGTCGGCGTGGACGCGGGTGAGCGCCAACGGCCACGGTGTGCTGGTCTACGAAGACGACCGGCTCCAGCACGCCTACAACCACGTCTACGCCCAGTTCGACGACTACACCTACACCGACGACCTCCTCTACGACAGCTACTTCGGCTTCACCGACCTGGGGGGCACGGGCAACTGGCTCAGCGACCCCGCCGCCACCTGGCCGGCGCGGGGCCCGGGGGTCATTGCCGGCCG
>CAYHRZ010000510.1:0-4238 GCA_964359125.1 uncultured Klebsiella sp.
CTGGCAGGAGCAGGGCACGGGGGTCATTGCCAGCCGGCAGTCGTCGGGGGACCTCGAGTTCACCCAGTGGGCCTTCATGCCGATGGGCTACGAGGGCTTCGGCGTGGCGCAGGTGACCCGGGCCCGCAACACCAGCAACAGCGCGCGCACCTCGGCCTTCCAACTCGCCTCCTTGCACAACTGGCAACCGGGCGGGTCGGAAACGCTGGCCACCTACGACCCCGAGCACGTGGTGGAATACGGGGGCGACATCGCGCTGTGGTACTACGCCCCGGGCGCCACCGAGAACACCTGCGAGGCGGTTTACGACACCGTGATCGGTGGGCGGCGCCTGGCCGGCGACTGCGCCGACTACACCTCCGACGGCGTGGTGGCTTTCGGTTGGGACGCCCCGTCGCTGGGGCCGGGCGAGGAGGCGTGGGTGGGGGTGTTTGTCGCCACGACGCCCACCCCGGACTGGGAACTGCTGGACTACGACGCCCGCGACTGGCTGCTGGCCGAGCTGCGGGGGTGGTCGGAGTTCCAGGGGCAGGCGGTGATCCCCGCGGGCCTGTCGCCCGACGAGGAGGAGGTGTTCCGGCAGCAACTCGCGTTCTTGAAGATGTCACAGGTGCGCGAGCCGGGCTCGGCCTTCGGGCAGATTCCCGCCAGCTACCCGGTGGCGGCGCCCCAGGAAGAGTTCCCCCACACGTGGAACATCACCTGGGTGCGCGACTCGGCCTACAGCATCGTGGCACTGTCGCGGGCCGGCTACGGCGAGGAAGCGAGCAATGCCCTGCGGTTCTTGTTCCAGGAGGGCAAGGCGGGGAACTACGGGCAGTATGTCGACAACCAGGACTACGGCGTGAGCGTGTGTCGCCTGTACGGCGACGGCAGCGAGTGGAGCGACGACGACGGCACGGGTCCCAACATCGAGCTGGACAACTGGGGCCTCTTCCTCTGGGCCCTGGGCGACTTGGTGAACAACGGCGACGAGACGGGCCTGCTCGGGGACCTGGGCCCCCGCGCCCTCGACGAGGTGGCCGACCCCCTGGTCAACATGATCGTCCCGAGCAACGGGCTCATCGCGGTCGACAGCTCCATCTGGGAGCGGCACTGGTCGGGCCTCCAGGACCAGCACACCTACACCTCGGTGGTGGCCGTGGCCGGCCTGCGCGCGGCGGCGGACCTGGCCGAGGCGTTGGGCGACGACCGGGCCACCGGCTACCGCCAGGCCGCCGAGGGCATCGCCACCGCCATCGCCGCCCACCTGGTCGACGAAAACGGCGTGGTGGCCGCCAGCAAGGGCCAACTCAACAGCGGCAGCAACTACCTCGACGTGGCGGCGGTGGAAGCCTACAACTTCGACGTGCTGGACCCCCTGGGCAACACCTTCGGTCCCACCCTGGAGGCCTGGGACACTTCGCTCCGGGTGGCTTCGGGCACCGGCTACGCCCGCAACGACGACGGCAGCGCCTACGACAACGCCGAGTGGGCCTTCGCGGACCTGCGCCTGGCCACGGCGCTGCGCCGTGCCTGCGCGACCGCCCGCGCCGAGGAACTGGAGGACTGGATCACCGGCCAGGCGATGCTCAACGACCGGCAGGTGCCGGAGTTGTTCATCCCGGAGACGGGCGAGTACGCGGGCCCCGTCCCGATGGTCGGCTTCGGCGCCGGGCTCTACGTGCTCGCCATGCAGGACCGCGCCGAGGCCAGCGCCTACTGTCCCGAGCCGGTGGACCCCGTGTTCGACACGCCCATCGAGGCGGTGTACACCCCGGCCTGTTCCTGCGACGACCCGGGGGACAGCGGGTGGCTGGTGCTCGGGGTGCTGCCCCTGTGGCGCTTTCGGCGGGGGCGGCGGCCGTAGGGGTGCGTGCTCCGTGGGGGCGCTTCTCGTGGGGGCGCCTGGACCGTGGTGGCGCGATTCATCGCGCGGTTGGAGAACATCCCGCAGGCGGCACGAATGGCGCGGCCAGGTACTCGGAGGCAGGTCGAGACCGGGCCGCCGACCCACGTGGGTTGCCCGCGTGGGCGGACGCTGTGGCGCGTTGTACGGTAGAATCGGGGAGCTGATGCCCCACGGCGTAGCGCTACCCGGGGTCAAGTAGGCAATAGACATACCCCACACCGAAGGTCGGTCGCCCACAGGACCACGACTCGCTGTAGAGCTCGGCGGCCTCGGGGCCACCGTAGTCCTCGTTCCACGGGTCGCAGTCGTGGCGCCGCATGGCCTCTAGCAGCCGCGCCAGCTCGAGCTGGCGGAGGTTGGCCTCGGGGTTGTCACAACTGTCCGCTTCGCCGCACCACACCTCCACCACTTCACGGGTGTCGGAGGGCACGTCGGACGCGGCGTCGTACCAGGCGCAGATCGTGGCGGGGTCCGCGCGCGCTCGCCCATCCGGGCAGCCGAACGCGGCCACCGCGACAAACACCGCCACTCGCCGGGGATCCATCACACCACCACGGTCGCGAGCCGGCTGGCGCCCGAGCGCGAGCAAGCGGCGAGGGTGCCGAGCGTCCACTTGTAGGTGGAGACCCTGTCGTTGAACATCCGCAGGTCCAGCACGACAGGGATGACGACGACGCGGCTTCGAAAGTTCAAGGGAGACTCCGGTGGTGAGGGAGCCCCGGTGACGTCGAACGGCGGATTGCCGCCTGCTCCGGCAGGATAGCCCTGGTGCGAGATCGACGTCAAGGGGCGTGAACAACAATTCCTCGCGACCCGCGTGTACATCGACAGCGACGTGACATCACGACGATTCGAACGTTTCGACTCCGGACGAAAACCCGTCGGTTGCCCCCGAGCGGCCGCCCCACGTGGGTCGCTCGCCTGGGCGGACGCGAGGGGCCCGTTGCGGGGGCGGGCGCCAGATGGTAAAATGTTACCATGCACGTTACCATCGACGAGGCGGGCCGACTGGTCATCCCGAAGGCCATCCGGGAGGGGGCGGGGCTCCTGCCCGGCGTCCAGCTGGAGATCCAGCTCGTCCGCGGCTGTATCGAGATCCTCCCGGCGGTCACCCCCACCCGGGTGGTCGACGAAGACGGCGTCTCGGTGCTCGTCCCCGAGGGCGGCCAGGCGGTCACCGCCGAGATGGTGCAGGCGGTCCAGGAGCGGGTGCGTGGGGGCGGCTGAACGCGTCGTCGCGCTCGACACCAGCGTCGTCGTCGCGGCCCTCCTGGCTGCCCACGAGCAGCACTCGGTTGCCGCTCCCTTCGTCGCCGCGCTGCGGCGCGGCCCGGGGCTGGTGCTGCCGCTACCGGTGCTCGCCGAGAGCTACGCCGTGCTCACTCGGCTGCCCACGCCGCTCCGACTGGAACGCCACGCCGTGGTGCAGGCCCTGTCGCAAACCTTCCAGCAGGGGGCCGAGGTCACCGGGCTGGGTGGCGCCCTGGGGTGGGGATTGATCCAGGAGGCGGCCCACCGCGACCTGGTGGGCGGCGCGACCTACGACTTGCACGTCGCGCTCTGCGCGAGGCTCGCCGGGGCCACCCACGTCGCCACGTTCAACCGGCGACACTTCGAGCGCATCGGCCTCGAAGGCCTGTCGGTCATCGTGCCTGGTCAGCCAGGAGGGGCTTGAGTTGGTTCCGCTTGCCCTCATCCTCCTCGCCGCCTGCCCCGAGCCGGAAACCGACACGGCTGCGCGCACCGGCGATGGCTTGTTCACGCGTGGTTGCCCCGTGGCGAACGAGGCCCGCGCCCGCGTGCTCACCGAGGTGAGCGAGCGCCCCTGGGGCGAGGAGGGACTCGCGGCCCCGGGCGACGTGCTGCTGTTGTCGGAAACTGCCGCGTTCGTGATCCAGGGCCCCGGCGACCCGCGTACCTACTACCACTACGGTGGCACGCCCATCGATGCCGTGGCGGTCGACGACTGTGAGCAAGCGGGCCCGGAGCTGCTGGAGGAGTTGGGCCTGGTGCTCGGCCGGCTCGAACTCACCGACTTCGAGGCCAGCGTGCTGCGGCAGTTCCGCGCCGAGGAGGTGGTGGTGGTCAACGACGGCCACGACGGCGGCCCGGCGGTGGTGGAGGCCCGGGGTAGCGACGACCGCTTCTGGCTGGTGGAGCTCACCCTGGTGCGCCAGTCCTACGCCAACGGCGAACCCCGTTACCTCCAGGACCTCTTCGGCCTCGACGTCACTGTCCGCTACACGCTCGACCCGGGCAGTGCCGTCTTGCAGTTGGACGTGGAGCTCGACGGCGAGTCCGCCACCGACGGCTTCATGGCGGGTGCAATCGTGTTCCCGTCCGACGC
>CAYHRZ010000511.1:0-4223 GCA_964359125.1 uncultured Klebsiella sp.
GCGCCCAGCTCCGCGACGATGGGATCCCACAGGGGCGCCTCGCTGTCGAAGGGGCGCACGTCGTGGGCATACACGCTCACCCGGTCGGCGCCGCAGGCCAGGCGTAGCGCCTCCAACTCGGGGAGACGGCGAGCGACCGCCGCCACGCGGGTGCCCTCCGCGGCGAGCTGCTTCACCATCTCGGCGCCGATTCCCGACGAGGCACCGATCACGACGGCGGTGGCGAACTGCGGCACGAGACCTCCGGGAGCGGCCGCGCTAACTCGGCCGGCCGCTCAACGAGACGGGTGCGCGTGGCCATCGTCGCCCACCACCCACTCGCCGCCGCGCACCGCGCCGGGGTCGAACTGCCCGGGATCGAGGTGCTTCATCCCGAGCAGGGGCAGCAACAGCTCCCACACCCGTTCGGGCGTCCAGCCGAGGGCGCGCAGCGACCGCAGCTCGCTGCTACCGTGCGACTTCGACAACTTCTTGCCGTCGGCGCCCAGCAACACCGCCACGTGCAACCACGAGGGCGGTGCCCAGCCCAGCGCCTCGTACAGCCGCAACTGGGTGGCCGTGGCCGCCAACAAGTCCCCTCCCCGCACCACCTCGGTCACGCCATCGCGGTGGTCGTCGAGCACCACCGCCAGCGGGTACGCGGGCTCGCCGTCGCCACGCACGAGGATGGGATCCTCCTCCGGCGTGAACCGTTGCGGGCCCTGGGCCCGGTCCACGAAGTCGACGTTCCCCCGGGGGGTGAAAAACCGCCAGTGGCCGCGATCGTGCGCCTTGTGGCGACAGCTACAACCCAGGTATAACCTCGTGGCCCGGGTACACACACACCGGAACGTCGGCACGCCGTCGAGGGGGTAGGACCGTCGTGACTGGGGTGCCACCTCCTCGTCCCAGTTCAGGCCAAGCCAGCGGAGGTCGTCCCGCTGTGCCCGGGCCACGTCGTCGCGAGCGCGCCCACGGTCGATGTCCTCCACGCGCAGCAAGAGCCGCGCCCCGCTGGCGCGGGCACTGACCCAGGCCGCGCCGAAGGCCAGCGCGTTGCCCAGGTGGAGGTGTCCCGATGGCGTGGGCGCGAGGCGGCCTGCGGGCATCGGGTCTCGCCTAATCCGGTAGCCCCGCCGCGCTTCCCCCGGGTCGCGCCGCAGTTAGGCGTCGGCATGGCCACCCCCCTGCACCTCCGCTCGCGGTTCAAATCCCTCCTCGGACTCGGCGGCAAGACCCACCTCGCCCCGGGCGACGTGGCCCCGGAGATCGACGCGGCAGATCACACAGGCCGCAACTGGAACCTCGCCGAACTACGAGGGAAGAAGGCAGTTATCTACTTCTACCCGGCCGACGACACCCCCGGGTGCACGCGCGAGGCCTGCGACTTCCGTGACCAGGCCGGCAGCCTCGACGCCACGGTGCTCGGGGTGAGCGGCGACGACGCCAGCAGCCACGCCGCGTTCGCCGCGAAGTTCAACCTGACCTTCCCCCTGCTCGTCGACACGGGCGGTGCGCTGGCCACCCGCTACGGCACCTGGAACGACGGGCTGGCGCGGCGCGCGACCTTCGTCATCGACCGCGCGGGCAAGATTGCTGCGGTGTTCGACCCGGTCTCGGTCAACGGGCACGTGGCCGAGGTGAAGGCGGCCCTGTCGCGCCTGGACTGAGCCAGCGGAGGGGCGAAGTGCGATAGCATCCCGCGCCGCCTTCCCCGCCGGAGTCCCGATGCCGCTCGACCAGGCCACCACCGAGCCCGAACGCCTGCCCGATCTCACGAAGGTCCCCGCCGAGGAGCGGGACCGGGTGTGGTTCGAGACCTACTACCAGGGCGACCGGGTGCCCCAGCTCACGCTGCGCGCGGTGCTGATGGGCGGCGCCCTGGGCGCGCTGATGTCGGTGTGCAATCTCTACACCACGCTGAAGCTGGGCTGGGCCTTCGGGGTGGCCATCACCGCCTGCGTGCTCTCCTACGCCATCTGGAACAGCATCGTCGCGTCGGGCCTGGCCAAGACGAAGATGAGCATCCTCGAGAATAACTGCATGCAGTCCACTGCCTCCGCGGCGGGGTACTCCACCGGCGGCACCATCGCCACGGCGGCCGGGGCGATGTTGCTCATCGGCGGCGACGCCGAGCGGCTGGGCTGGCTGCCGCTGGGCGTGTGGGTGTTCTTCGTGGCGGTGCTCGGCGTGTTCCTCGCCATCCCGATGAAACGCCAGATGATCAACCAGGAACAACTGGCGTTCCCCTCGGGCATCGCCGCCGCCGAGACCCTGCGCTCGCTCTACGCCGAAGGGGCCGCGGCGCTAACCAAGGCCCGCGACCTCATCGACGCGTTGATCGTGGGCGGCCTGGTGGGGCTGGGTCGCAGCTTCGCGGTGATCCCCGCCGAGTTGTCCTTTGGTGGCGGGGCGCTCAACACCGCCCGCGGTCCCATCGGCCTGCATGCCACGGGGTTGGCCTTCGAGCCCTCCGTCTTGCTGATCGCCGCCGGCGCCATCACCGGCATGCGCGTGTGTTTGTCGATGATGCTGGGCGCCCTCCTGAACTTCGTCGTCCTCGTGCCGTTCATCGTGGGCCTCGACGACTGGGCGGCCGAGGGCAAACACTACGTCGGGCACTACGAGGCCGTCATCGGCGAGGGCGGCGCGATCGAGTTCCTCAAGATCACGCGGTGGAGCCTCTGGCTGGGCACGTCGATCCTGGTCGCCAGTGGGCTCACCGCCTTCGCCCTGAGCTGGCGTACCGTGCTGAAGGCCTTCACCGGCGCCCGGGCCGGGGTGGGCGGCGACAGCGCGAAGATGGCGGAGATCGAGGTGCCCACGAGCTGGATGGTGATTGGGCTGGTGCCCACCACCCTGGGCCTGATCGCGGTTTGTTACGTCGCGATGGGCATCGCGCCCTGGCTGGGCTTCGTCTCGGTGGTGCTGTCGGGTGCGCTGGCCCTCGTGGCCTGCCGCGCCACCGGCGAGACCGACACCACCCCCATCGGGGCGATGGGCAAGATCACGCAGTTCGTGTACGCGGTGATCGCCCCCGCCGACAAGACGGTGAACCTGATGACCGCGGGCGTCACCGCGGGCGCCGCTGGTTCCTCGGCGGACCTGCTCACCGACCTGAAAAGTGGGTACCTGCTCGGCGCCAACCCCCGGAAGCAGTTCTTGGCGCAGTTCTACGGGGTGTTCTTCGGCGTGGTGGCGGTGGTGCCCATGTGGTACGTGCTCGTCCCCGACAAGGCGGCGTTGGAGCGATTCAACTCCCCCGCGACAACCATGTGGTACGCGGTTGCCGAGGCCCTGTCGTCGGGCGTGGGTACCATCCCCGAGTCGGCGCGCTGGGCCATCGTGGCCGGGGCGCTGGTGGGCATTCTCTTCCCGTTGTTGGAGAGCGTCTTCCCGAAGGCGCGGCCCTACCTGCCGTCGACGATGGGGTTCGGGCTGGCCTTCGTGATCCCCTTTGCGAACTCGCTCGGCTTCTTCCTCGGCGCGCTGATCGCCAGCCGGTGGACCGGTCGCGACCCGAAGGCCTACGAGGAGAAGGTCATCCCGCTGGCCAGTGGCGCGATCGCGGGCGAGTCACTGGCGAGCGCCGGCTACGCCGTGCTGCAGGCGATGCGGGTCATCCTGCCGGGTTGAGGAACCGCGACGGGCTCCAGGCCGGCGGCAACGGGGCCTGCTCGAGGATGGCGTCGGCCAGCAGCGTGGCCGTCAGCGGTGCGAGCAGGATTCCATTACGACTGTGGCCGCTGGCCACCCACACGCCCCCGGCCTGGCCGATGACCGGTCGACCGTCGGGCGACGAGGGACGAAAGCTCGACCAGTGTCGCGATACCGGAGCTTCGCCGAGGGCCGGTAGCAGGGCCAGCGCCGCGCCGAGGACGGAGGCGAGCCCCGCCGCCGTCGTGCCCCGGGCGTACCCCACGTGCTCCATCGTCGCCCCGAGCACCGTCTCGTCGCGCCGGGGCACGACGTAGCCGCCGGGACCGAAGACCACACACCGGGCAGCCCCGGTGATGCCCAGCGCGACGAGTTGCCCGCGCACCGGTGCCACGGGCACCGTCGCGAGCCCGGGGACCGCCGCCGTCCACGCCCCCGCGCACACCACGGGGCGCCCCGCGAACCGTTGTCCGCCGGCGATGACGCCCCCTGGGTCCACGGCCGTGACCGTCAGGCCCAGGCAGAACGTCGCCCCCTCGGCCTCCGCGGCCTGGTGGACCGCCGGGACGAGCAGCCGGGTGTCGACG
>CAYHRZ010000512.1:0-4214 GCA_964359125.1 uncultured Klebsiella sp.
GCGGTGGAGGAGTTGCCCTTCGACCCCGACCAGCGGGTGGCGGTGGAGAAGGCGCAGGCCACCGTGAAGGACAAGGGCACCTACACGGGGCTGTTGCCGAAGGGGGCCTACGTCTTCGCGGGCCAGCCGTTCAGCGTGCAACCGGGAGTCAGCGTGCGCATCGAGGTCAGCCCCAAGATGAAGAAAACAGAGGGCGTCCGCGTGGAAACGCTGAAGAACCCGACCTGGGGAACCGGAACCGACCCCGCCGCCACGACGCCCGCCACGGGCGGTTCCGAGGCGCCGCAGCGGTGAGCGGGGGCCCCCGCTACGCCGTGGCGATCGACCGGCGCACCTGCGTCGGTACGACGAACTGCGCCGAGTCGGCGCCTGGCGCCTACCGTGTCGACGAGCAGTGCCGTCCGCACGCCGTGGCGGGCGCGCCCGACGACGAGGTCGTCGCTGGGGCCGAGGCCTGCCCTGTTTGTGCCATCATCGTCACCGACACCCATACTGGGAGGCAAGTTTACCCATGATCATCGCGCTCACTACCCTCGCTTTCGCGGGAACCGACGAGCACTGGTGGGGGGTCGGCCCCCTCCTCGGCACCACGGGCTTCCCGGTGGAGTACCCGGCCGTGATGCCGGACCTCGCCCAGGACAAGAACGACAACAACCTCGTGGAACCGGTGCGCTTCGACCTGCGCGTCGGGGGGCACGCCGTCTACTACTTGGGCGGCGGTGGTCGGCTGGGAGCGCGGCTATGGTACGCGGGTAACTTCGCAACCTGGGGTGCTCAGGAAATCACGGCGGAGTACGAGGCTATCCTCATCAAGGACGACAAGTTTCAGGTGTTTGCTGGCGGCGGTCTCGGCTACGGGCACGACCGTTTCGGCGCCCTCGGCGACGCGAAGAATCCCGACGCCTACCTCGACGTCGTGTACTTCCCGGTGCGCGCTCAGGTCGGCATGCTGTGGCGCGACCGCACCCGCGCCTACGAGGTGGACCTCTTCGGCACCTGGCACATCGCGGGCGAGCAGAAGTTCAGCCTCACCGGCGACGCGGCCGACGAAGAAACGGGCACGGCGATCGCGGATCCGTTCAGCGACGAGGGCGCCAAGAGCGACGCCGCGCTCTACGTGGCCATCGGCGTCGAGGCCACGGTGTACTTCGGGAACTTCAAGAACAAGGGCGGCGGCAAGTCCGACGATGGCGACGACAAGAAGAAGAAGGACAAGAAGGGAAACAAGGACAAGTAGCCCTGTCAGTCTTGGCAACCCGGGCACCAGTAGGTGCTCCGCGCCGCCTGGAGCAAGCGTGCCAGCGTGGCGCCGCAGCGGGGGCAGGGCTGACCTGCCTTCCGGTACACGGGGAAGGGGTTGGCGGCGCCGGGGTCCTCGACGTACGTCACCTCGTCCTCGGCGGCGAGGTCGGCCAGGGCGAGGCGGAGTTGCTCGTGCACGGCATCGCGCAGGCGAGGTAGCCGCGGCCCGAGTTCCCCGGCCGGGCGGCGCGGGTCGATGCCCGCGCGCCACAGGGCCTCGGCGGCGTGCAGGTTCCCGAGGCCGGCCACGACGGCCTGGTCCATCAGCACGACCTTCACGGCGCGCCGCCCGGCCAGCGGGGGCAGCCCGTCCCTCCACGCGTCGGGGCCTAGCCCCTCCCTGAGCCAGCGCTCGCCTTGCGCGTGTGAGCAGGGCACCACGCCGCCGAGCAGGCGGGGATCGGAGAAGCAAACCTCGCTGCCGTCGTCGAGCCGCAGGCGCACGCGAGCAAACGGCGTCGCGTGCCGGGTCCACTTGCCGGTCATGCCCAGGTGCAACAAGAGGCTCCCGCGGGGCCAACGCCAGAGCAGCCGCTTGCCATGCCGCTCCAGGGCTCCCGGCGCCTGCCCCGAGACCAGCCCACGCAGCGTATCGGCGGCCTGCACGCTGCCGTGGCTGGGCCGGTCGCTGCGCGAGGCTCGTACGCTGCGGGGGTCGACGACGTCGCAGGCCAGGACGCGGCGACCGAGTGTCCACCGGTGCAGCGCCTCGGCGCAGGTCTGGACCTCGGGAGGCTCGGGCATGGTGCCTCGGGAGCGAACTGGTTAGCGTGGCCCCCGCCTTGGAGCCCGCTGATGCACTCCGGTTCGATGATGTACAACTTCGTGCTGTTGCCGCTGGTTTGCATCGGCGGTTTCGGCATCATGCTGTGTTTCGTGGCGCTGTTGCCGGGCGTGGGCAACTGGCTGGCGGCGGTGTTCAGCCTCGTGATGGGCGACCGCACCCTCCAGGCGCGGAAGGGCCAGTCCCTCTGGGTCGACGAACCGTAGCCCCGGGTCGCGGCTCGCGGTCCTGCCCCGCGGGCTAGCCTAGGGCCGTGCTCCTGATCGCCGCCATCGCGGTCGCCGACGAGTGGCCCGTGGTGTACGCGCCCGGCGGCATGCCCTGGGCCGGGGAGTTGGCCGAGTTGGTGATCCGCGCCGACGACCTGGGCTCGCCGGCTTCGGCGGTGTCGCTCCGGGTGAGCGCGGGAGCCCTGGTGGGGGCGGCGGAACCCGACTCCAGCGGCGGCGCGGTGGTGCGCTGGCTGGCCCCCGCCGAGCCCGGTCCGGCCCGCCTCGAGATCACCGAACCCGGCCGTGCCACGATTGCCCTCCCCATTTCAGTGCGGCCACGCCCTGCCCCCACGCTCTCGGCGGCCGACGACGGGGCCACGTCCGCCGTGGGCGCCCCGGTCGACGTGTTGTTCCGCGGCGAGGACCTGCCCGGTCCGGCCGACGTGGAGATCGTCACCTCCGAGGGGAGCGTCTCGTCGGTCGAGGTGCTGCCGGAGGGGCTGCGCGTGCGGGTGGTGCCCGGCAGTGAGCGGGCGGCGCGGGTCCTGGCGGTGGGCGTCCTGGATCAGCGACGACCCGGGCAGTTGCCCGCGTGGAGCACCGTCAGGCTGCGGGCCCGCCACCAGGGACAGGTGACGGCCGAGCCGGGGTCGCGGCTCTCGATTCGCGTGGGCACCCGGAGCTACGGCCCTTTCGTGGCCGACGAGGGCGGCAGCGCCACGGTGACCTTCGACGCCTACCCCGGCGAGTCCAGCTACGAACTCGTGGTTGCGGACGACCTCGGCAACTCGCAGAAGCTGCAGAATCCCATTCCATCTGTGTCGCGACCTACTATGCTCGCAGTCCCGCGTCGCTCGGGCTTGTTCGTGGGCGCTTGGGACGCCCGCGGCGCGCCATGGTCGGGCGCGGCGCCCGCCTGCCGCGCCGGGACGGTGGCCAAGGCCACCGTCCCGGTGTCGCGCGCAACGTACGCGTGGTCGCTGCCCGCCGCGCCCGGCATGAGCGACGTGGCGGCTACCTGTACCGTGGGCGACGCCGCCGTGTCGCTGCGGGTGCCGGTGGTGGCTGCCGTCCCCAGCGCCATCACCCTGCGGGTGTACCCGGAGGCGTTGTCGTCTGACTTCCCCCTGGCCGAGCTGCAGGCCACGTTGGTCGACGCCAACGGCGACCGCCATCGCCCCGACACGCTGCGCGTGGAGGCCGCCCACGGCGCCCTGGCGGTGCGGGTCCTCGGCGACAGCGTGCGGGCCGAGTACGACGGCCGGGGCGCCGCGGTCGCCGGGGGCGACGAAGTCGTCGCCCGGTGGGACCGCCCCACCGGTACCGGGGCGCCGCACCGGGTCGAGCTCTGCGGCAACGACGTCGGCGACCTCGTCGCCCGGGTGCTCGACGCGGCCGACCGGCCGCTCCCCGGCGTGCCGCTCGCCGTCACCAGCGTCGGCCCGGAGGGTTCGGCGTCGCCGCTCGAGGTGTCGCCGGTCTCCGACGCCCGGGGCTACGCCGCAGCGCGGCTCGACGTGCACACGACCACGCGCGTGCGGGTACTCGCGCGGCTCGTGGAGGCCGAGGCCCTCGTCGGACCGGGCTCCGGCGCCCGTGACTGCACCTCGGCGGCGGCACCCGGCGCCACCGACCTGGTCGCCCGCGTCGCGGTCCCCATCCGGTCGGGGCGGGTGCGGCAGCTATTCCTCGAGGCCGATCCCACCACGCTGCCGCTCGAGGTCGGCGCCACGGCTACCCTCCGGGTCCGTATGTTCGACGCGGCCGGCGCGGTGGTCACCGACGAGCCGGTGGCCGTCGAGGCCAGCGAGGGCACGGTGTCGCCGCCGTCCGCCCGTTCCGACGGCACCGTGGTCGCCACCTTCACGCCCGGCAGCAGCACCGCCGCCCGCGCCGTGCAACTCACCGCCTCGGCC
>CAYHRZ010000513.1:0-4193 GCA_964359125.1 uncultured Klebsiella sp.
AGCTAGTAATCTCGTTCGGCCTCGTCCACCCGGGGACCCAGGCGGCGGAGGGCCGGACTGGAACGCCTCCGCGATGAAAGGAATTGGTCGTCTCACATGTCGCCACAGTCGCGGGCCATTTGCAGCCACACGGCGCGTACGCGGCGCAGCTCCGAGCCCGACGCATCGGGCGACGACGCCGGCTCGTAGAGCCCCCACTGCTTGAAGAAGAACGTGACCCCGGCACCCTTGCAGGCGTCGCGGACGAGGCGGAACCAGTCGGGGTGCGAGGGCACCGGATGGTGGCCGCTTTTCCCGCCCGCAATCACCCAGGCGATACGCCCGCCGCCGCCGAGCTCCCGGCCGAGCCAGGGACCCGGGTCGATGGCGCCGAGCAGGGGCTCCATCGAGACGAAAAGGTTGGGCGCGGGCACCTCGGCAAGCTCGTCGAGGCGCTGCGGCGCCCTCCGCGGATCGCCGGCGGTCGTCCCGATCCAGATGTTCGGCGCGAGGCGTCCGGCGCGCCCTGAGCGGTGGAGGAAGGCGCCCGCGTTCCCGGGCCGCTTCGTGAGGACCTGGAACCAGTGCGGGCGGCGCTCCATCTCCGCGTACACGAGGTCGAGGAAGTCGTCGGGCACGTCCGCGTGGTGCAGGTCGGCCATCGACGTCACGAAGACGGCGCACGCGGAGCGGGGGAGCGAGGCGAAGGCAGGCGCCACGCGGTCGCGCTCCACCCGCACCTCGCGCGTCCACCGCGGGCCCCGGGCGGTGAGCGTGGCCGCGCCGATGTACCCGCCCCCGGTCTCGCCGCGCGCGTGCGCCATGTTCCCTTGTCGCCACGCCATGATCTCGGCGTAGCAGTCCTCGCACTCCCGGCCGTCGTGCTCGCAGCCGAACACGCCCGGGTTGAGCGTCTTCCGGGTCCATCCGATGTCTGAGTCAGTCGCCATGACCCTCTGATAGGGAGCGGGTGGCCCCGGCGCGTGCGGTCGTGAACCACGCCGTGCCCGCGACGAGGAGGAGAACGCCGCAGAGCAGCGAGAGCGAGAAGGACGCCATGGGGAAGGAGCCGGGCAGCGCGAGGTTGAGGAGGGATGCCGCGAGGGCAGAGCCCGCCGCTGGTGTCGCGAACGCCGCGGCGGGAAGGGTCACCAGCGGCAGGGTCTGCTTGAGCTGGACGCGGACGACGTTCACGCCGAACCAGAGGACGTGGGAGAGCACCTGCAAACCCACCGCCCACGCGGGGATGGTGGGCATCGAGCCCGACCCGACGCTCAACGCCAGCGGGATGCCGAGCGTGGCCATGAGCGCGAACCTTGCTCCCGTGAAGCGGTATGCGGCGGAGAGGGAAACCCGGCGCTCCCACACCTCGGTGAGCGCGCGGGTGCCGTTGCGCACGAGGAGCGCGAAGGCGCACGCCGGTGGTAGGGCTGCGCCGCTGGCTGGTAGCAGGAGGCAGCCGACGCCGCCCAGGATCAGCGCTGCTCCGACGAGGCCGCGCGCGAAGCCGAGGCGGCCCACCACCATCTCCCAGGTCCCGACCAGCACCGGGGCGAGAGAGCCGAGCGCGAGCACCGCCGCCGTCGGCCCGGTCAGGAGCGCGTAGAGCCACGCGACGATTGAGACGATGTCCAGCGCGCCGCACACGACGATGGCCCGATACGACAAGGGGGCGCGTGCCGACTGCCCGCGGTCCATGGTCCAGGCGAGCATCCCCTGGACGAGGATCCCAAGCGCGGAGCCGAAGATGTAGTAGTTCCGCGTCGAAGTCAGGACGTCCACGCCGACGAACGCGCGGCTGATCTGGGCGTCCACCAGGAAGGCGGTGATAGCCGTCATCGGGCCCGCGACGAGCAGGAGCAGCGGGAGGCGATTCATGCCGCCCGCTCGCGGGGAACCAGTGCCTTGGCCGACGCCGCGCTGGTGAAGGTGACCATGAAGAGGGAGTCCCGCGGCCCGAGGTTCTCGATTTGGTCGACGTCGCTGCGGAAGAGGCGCCGCGGGTAGGCGTCGCGGCAGATGCCGGTCTCCGGGTCCCCGCTGCTGCGGCCGATGGACACCATGCCCTCGGCGAGGTCCTCGACGAGCGTGCTGTTCATGGCGTGGGGTCCCATTGTCCGGGGGAAGCAGAGGCCATGGCCCCATCGCTCGACGCAGCGCGCCATCGTCGGCGTCTGGGTGTGCAGCGCGATCAGGTCCGGCCACCCGTGCGGGCCAAGCCCCGCCTTCAAGAGCTCGAAGGGGAGGTTCTTACCGCGCTGCGTCGCGTGGACGATCACCCCCTGCACGTAGGCGAGGGAGAGTTGTGTCCGCGCGAGCCGGATGGCCGGGTACAGCGCCATGAAGCCGACCACGCCGCGATCTTGCGTGGCGAAGGACAAGCTCTTCGCGGTGGAGAGCTTCTCGACGATCTCCTCCACCGTCACGTCGAAGATGCCGTCGCGGTTGGAGTGCGCGGCACCGGCGAGTTGCACGGCGATGTCGAACGGGCGCCGCCCGAGTTCGCTGAGGTGCGCCCGGAACACCAGCGGATCGTGGGACCGCAGGGAGTGCGCGTCGGACATCAACATGGCGGCTCCTACGCGGCCTGCGGCCAGTTGTTGTCGATGGCGGCGGCGCCCTCGCGGTGCCGATCGGCGCGGAGCACGTCGCTGATCTCGCGGAAGCACTGCCAGCAGATCGTCAGCGCGGTGTGGCCGCGCCAGCGGCCGCGGGAGAGGTACCCGAAGCGGCGGTGCTCGCCACAGCAGGCGCAGGGACGGCGGTTCTTGCGGATGGGCTCGGTGTGGTGCATGTCGGTTGACCTCGCATCCGACGGGTAGGGAGCGAGTGGGGGTCAGCCGGCCGCCGCCGTCGTGGTCTCGTCGATCACCCGGTCCGCACCCGGGAACCGCACCTCGAGCTGCGCGTCGAGAATCGACTGGACGCCCCGCCAGTCGCCCCGGCGCTCATGAACGCCGCTCCAGGCGTCGATGCCGTAGATGGCCTCGGCCAGCATGGCGAGCGTGCGCCCGAACGCTGGCCCGTGGTTGCGGACGCCGACCATGTGCACGACCTCGTGGAGCAAGGTGCCGAGGAGATCCCCCACGGTGCGGCCCGGCCAGGTGAGCAGCCGGATCTCCCAGCGGGAGTAGTGGGCGAGCCCGCAGTAGCTGCGCGTCGGCGCCGCACCGCGACGGATGTGGAGCTTCGGCGTGGCCCTGCCGCTGTTCCGGCGGGCCGTCTTCACCGCAGGGTGTCGCCACAGCCGCGCGAGCTCGCGCTCGAAGTCGAAGCCGGCGACGATGTAGCCCTCCCGGGCCTTGATCTTGGCGCGCTTCGCCCGCTCCGTGGCCTTCTCCTTCTGCTTCGACCGGCGCGCCTCGGCGACCTCGCACACGCGCTTCACGAGCCGGCCGGACTTCTCGGAGCACGGAAGGCAGTAGGTGCGCGTGTCATCCTTCCTCGCGCGCTCGGGTGCGAGCTTCACCCCGTCGCAGGTGGGGCAGGCCCAGCGCCTTCGCGTGGCGGCGCGGCGCTGCAGTGGCGCGGGCTCCAACGGCATGACCAGGTCCTCTTCCCGGTCTTGTAGGGAGCCTTTGGGTACTGACCGGACGTCGAGGTCAACCGCTCCCTACTACAAGACGCACCCCGGAGTCCCATGTCCGCGCGTCGTCCCAGGCCCTCCGCCACGCCCAACGTGCCGAGCTCGCCCACCGAGACGCCCATGACGGTGCGGGTGGCACCGGGCATCGTCCGTCGCCGGCCGGCGGCCGAGACCGCCCCGGCCGCGCCCTCCCCGTTGCAGGCCACCCCCGTGGCGACGCGTGAGGCCCTGGTCGCTGCGATACTGCGGCGGCGCGAGTTCGACCCGGCCTTGCTGGAGATGCTCTGGCCGCTGTTGTCGGTCGTCGTCGGCGAGGCCTGACGCCCCGCGACTGCTGCACCGCCGGCAAGTACCGCACGTCGCGCGACGACGCGGCGACCGGCGACCGGACGATGCCAGGATGCGTGCTGCTGGCTCCCGACGATGCCCCGCGTCGCCGCGTGCCAGGGCGGCGAGATTTGATGGGGTGACGGGTGATGACGGGCGATGCCGTAGCCCCGGATCGGCGATGCCGATGACGGAATTGTCGGCGTGATTCCGTGTCATCATCGACATCAGCCGGGTCGTCATCGGGGTAAACACGCAGCAGACCCCATCTTGATGGCCCCCCACGCGCCGGGTGAGGCTT
>CAYHRZ010000514.1:0-4193 GCA_964359125.1 uncultured Klebsiella sp.
GGGCGAGACCGGCCACGCCCACGGTCACCTCGACTTCCTCAAGCAGGTCGGCGACCCCGCCACCGGCCTCCCGATCGGCGACACCGAGAGCAACCTCAAGGCCGCGGTCGCAGGCGAAACCTACGAGTACACCGACATGTACCCGGGCATGGCGCGCACCGCGCGCGCCGAGGGATTCGACGACGTGGCGAACTGGTTCGAGACCCTCGCGAAGGCCGAGAAGTCACATGCCGGGCGGTTCCAGAAGGGCCTGGACAGCGTGTAGCGAAGGGGAGAAGCGATGGCCGCCGCTCACATCCCCACCCCGCGCGACGAGGTCTACTGGTCGCGCGAGGCGCTCGTGGCCGAGGAGCGACGGGTGTTCGAGATCTGCAACGGCTGCCGTCTCTGCTTCAACCTCTGCCCGAGTTTTCCCTCGCTGTTCGCCGCCGTCGATGCCCTCGACGAGGCGAGCGGCGAGACCGTCGCGACGTCGGCGGGCCCCGCGGCGGGTCACGCCACCTCTGCCGAGGTCGACGCGCTGGGCAACCACGCCCACGCCACCGGCGGCCACCACGCCGCCCCGCCGCGGGCCGACGTGATGGGGCAGGCCGAAGCGCTGGAGAGGCTGGCGCCCGCCGTCACCCAGCGCGTGGTGGACCTCTGCTACCAGTGCAAGCTGTGCGACCCGATCTGTCCGTACACCCCGCCCCACGAGTTCGCGGTCGACTTCCCTCGCCTGATGCTCCGGCACAAGGCGATCGATGCCAAGGAAAAGGGTGTCCCCCTGCAAGATCGCGTTTTGGGCGACCCGGACCTCGTCGGTCGGGTCGGGACGCTGGTGCCCGCCCTCGCCAACTTCGCCAACGAGTTCAAGCCGAACCGGGTGATGATGGAGTTGGGCATCGGTATCCACCGGGACCGTCAACTGCCCAGCTTCGCCGCGCAGACATTCCAGGCTTGGTTCAGCGCCCGGCACCCGATGATGCCGCCGCCTGCGGCCGTGTCGGGCCCGAAGGTGGTCTTGTTCTACACCTGCTCCGTGCAGTGGAACGACCCGCAGGTGGGACGCGCGGCGGTCGAGGTGCTCGAGCACAACGGTTTCACGGTGTTCGCGCCGGAGATGAAGTGCTGTGGCATGCCCGCCCTCGACGGCGGCGACGTGCCCCGGGCCACCCTCTGGGCACGGCACAACGTCGAGGTGCTCGCCCCCTACGTCGAGGCGGGGTGCAGCGTCGTCGCCCCGGGCCCCACCTGCTCGTACATGATGAAACGGGAGTGGGTCGACTACCTCGGCCCAGGACCGGCCGAGGCCGTCGCCGCGCGCAGCTTCGACCTGATGGAGTTCTTGTTCAACCTCCGGAAAGAGGGTCGCCTGCGCAGCGACTACACCACCGAGGTGGGGAGCATCGGCTACCACCTCCCCTGCCACCTGAAGGTGCAGAAAATCGGCTTCCGGAGCCGCGACGTGATGAAGAAGTTGCCCGGCGCAACGGTGACGCTGGTGGACCAGTGCTCCTGCATGGACGGCACCTGGGGCATGAAGAAGGAATACTACGACCTGAGTAAGCAGGGTGCGGCGAAGCTGATGGATGGGCTGGCGGCCTCCGAGGCCACGACCTACAGCAGCGACTGCCTCATCGCGAAGCTGCAAATCGAGGAAGGAAGCGGGAAGAAGGTCGTCCACCCGATCGAAGTCCTGTGGAAGGCCTACGGCGGGAGTGCCAGCTCGCCGCTCGCGCCGATGTCACCGCTCGAACCGCCAACCACCGAGGAGCCCGCGTGAGCCGGATCACCCTCGACGACGTGCCCTCGGCCGCCGACTTCGCCGCTCGTCGCCCCGGGATGGAGCGCGAGGTGCTCGAGAGCAAGCGCGCCCGTCGCGTGGCCCTGGGACCGCACTTCACGCTGCTCTTCGAAAACCGGGTCACGCTGTTGTGGCAGGTCCTGGAAATGTGCCGGGTGGAGCACATCACCCGGCCCGACGCCATCCAACACGAGATCGACACCTACGCCGCGCTCTTGCCGGGGCCCCGGGAACTCAGCGCCACACTGCTCCTCGAGTACACCGACGAAGCGCAGCGGGGGCGGCAACTCCGGGCGCTGGTGGGGCTCCACCAGCACCTCTGGCTGGACCTCGGCCCGGCGGGGCGCGCGCCGGGGCTGTTCGACCAGGCCCAGTTCAACGAGGTCCGGGTCGCCTCCGTGCACTTCGTGCGCTTTCCGCTCTCCGAGCCGCAGTTCGCCGCCCTGGCCAACCTCGCTGACCCCGCCGGATTGGCCTGTTCTCACCCCGCCTACCCCCACGCTGCGCCGCTGCCGAGCGCCGCCCGCGCCGCCCTCGTCGAAGACCTCCGCGCGGCGGGATAGCCCACCGTGCCTTTTCACACCTCCCCTGGAGAACCGATGTCCCTGCTTGGCCAACCCGCCCCCGACTTCACCCTGCCCAACACCAAGAAAGAGCCGGTCGCGCTCTCGTCGTTCCGGGGCCAGACGCTCGTGATCGCGTTCTACCCGGCGGCGTTCACCGGGGTGTGCCAGAAGGAGCTTTGTACCTTCCGCGACACGATCGGCGGCCTGTCCGAGGCTGGCGCCGCCGTGGTGGGCATCAGCGTCGACATGCCCTTCTCCAACGGTGGCTTCGCCTCGGCCAACGGGATCAACTTCCCGCTCTTGTCCGACGTGCACCGCACGGCGGTCCGCGCCTACGGCGTGAGCTGGCCCAACTTCGCGGGTATCGAGGGCCTGGAAGTGGCCAACCGCTCGGTCTTCGTGGTCAACGCCGAGGGCAACGTCGTGTACGAGTGGGTCGCGCCGAACCCCGGTGTGGAACCCGACTACGAGGCGGTCAAGGCCGCCGCCCGCGGCGGGGCATGAACGAGAGCGCCGTGGAGGCCTTGCTGCTGGAGCGGGGGTGCACCCTCACGCCCCAGCGGCGCGCGATCCTGCGCTACCTCGACGGCAACCTCCAACATCCCACGGCGGCCGAGGTTTTTGCCGCCGTGACCCGTGACTTCCCGATGGCCAGCCGGGCCACCGTCTACAACACCCTCGCCCTGCTGGCCGAGGTCGGCGCGGTGCGGGAGTTGCACGACGCCGAGCGCGACACCCGCTACGACCCCAACGTCACCCACCACCACCACCTGGTGTGCCCGACGTGCGGCCGGATGGACGACGTGGCCGCCGCGCACGTCCACGTCATGTTCGACGGAGAGCCGGTCATGGCGCACGTCCGCATCGAGCGACCCTGCGGTCGGTGCGGCGGCGTCCAGGGCTAGTTCACCGGGCGTCCACACCGTGTTTGCAGGGCGCTGACGAACCGGGGGCGAAAGACGCTGTCCCCACGAGGCGGAGGTGCTCATGCACACGTCATCCGCCCGCGAAGAAGACATCGACCCCGGCGAGTCCGCACTCGCCTTCCTGCTCCGCCCCGAGGGGAGCTACCACGTGGACCGCAGCGCCGGCCGGGTGCTGGAGGTGGCCCAGGTGTTCGGCGACAGCGTCGTCGACATCCGCCACTACCGCCGGGGCGAGGTGGTCCACCTCGGCATGGCCGACGACTTCGTCGTGCCGGTGGACTTGTTGCCGGAGGACCACTTCCCGGCCTTCACCCACGACGGCTCCGGCTGGGTGGCCCGCGTGAGCGACAAGTGGGCGGGCTTCGTGGACCACGGCGACACCCGCACGCCGCTGCACGAGCGCGCTCACGACGGCACCATCCGGCTCGACGACGACGAGACCATGGTGTTCGAGGTGGGACAGAGCCTCTTCGTGGCGCGACTGGCCTGGCAGAGCCGGCGCCTGCCCGTGCCCCTGGGGAACGACGTGGATCCCGCCGTGGTGGCCATTGCCGCCGCCATGGGGATCCTCGCCGCGGTGCTCGGGGTGGTCGCCGCCTACGCGCCGGGCGCGCCGCAGACCTCCCGCAACGACGTGCTCAACCGCATCGTCGAGATCGACCTGGTGCGCCCGAAGACCGAGCCGCTGTCGGCCCCGGCCCCGGAGCCCGGGGAGACCAAGGCCGGCGGCGGCGAGGGGCCGCGCGAGCCCCGACCCAGTCGCGACCCCCGACCGGGCAACCCGGACGAGCAGGTCGCCCGCGACAAGGTGGAGGAGATCTTCGGCGGCATCGAGGCGCTCTCGCAGACCACCCTGAGCGACAGCATGACGGCCGGCATCAAGAACCTCATCGGCACCCACGGGACACAGGCCCC
>CAYHRZ010000515.1:0-4185 GCA_964359125.1 uncultured Klebsiella sp.
CGCTGGTCCGGCTGATGGAAGGCGTGGAGGACATCCCCGGCAGCGCCCTCGCCGAGGGCATCCGCTGGGGCTGGCAGAGTTTCGCCGAGTACATGAGCGCGCTCGACGCCGAGCCTCACGCCATCGACTTCGCCGCCCAGGTGCCCCACGACGCGCTGCGGGTGTTCGCGATGGGCGAGCGAGCGGTGGCCAACGAAGCGGCCACCGAGGGCGACATCGCCGCGATGCGCGCCGAGCTTCACGCGGCACTCCGGGCCGGGGCCGTAGGCTTCTCCACCGGCCGCACCGACAACCACCGCTCGGCGTCGGGGGCCGCCACGCCCGCGTCGGAGGCGGCGATCGCCGAACTGACGGGGATCGTCGCGGCCTTCTCGGGGCTGTCGCACGGCGTGGTGCAGGCGGTGTCGGACTTCGACATGGCTGCTGGGCCGGACCGGTTCGACCCCGAGTTCGACACCGTCGAGGCCATGGCCCGCGCCGCGCCGGGGCGTGGCTGCTCGCTGTCCCTCTCGGAACGCGACGGCGACCCCGGCCAGTGGCGACGCATCCTCGCGCGGGTGGAGCGGGCCCACGCCGAGGGCACCACGATCCGCGTGCAAGTGGCGCCACGCGGCATCGGCGTGCTGCTCGGCCTCGGCAACACCTACCACCCCTTCATCGGCAAGCCGAGCTACCAGGCGCTGGCGACGTTGCCGCTGCCCGAGCGCGTGGTGGCGCTGCGCGACCCCGCCGTGCGCGCGCGCATCGTGAGCGAATCCAGTCGACCGGTGGCCGGCGACGGCAGCGCCATCCCCCCGATGGTGGACCACTTGCTGGCGATGATCGACCGCATCGCCTTCAAGATGTTCCGCCTCGGGGAGGACCCCGACTACGAGCCCGCCGTCACCGCGTCGATCGGCGCCGCGGCCCGGGCCCGGGGACAGTCGCCGGTGGAGGCGCTCTACGACGTGATGCTCGAGCGCGACGGGCGGGAACTGGTGTACTTCCCAATTTTCAACTACCACAACTTCAACCTCGACGCCGTGGCCGAGATGATGGATCACCCGCTGGCGCTGCCCGGCCTCTCCGACGGCGGCGCGCACGTGGGCACCATCTGCGACGCGAGTTTTCCCACCTTCTACCTCACCCACTGGGCCCGCGACCGGGCCTCCGGGCGCTGGCCCGTCGCGCGAGTGGTGAAGTTCCTCTCGGCGGACCCCGCCGACTTCATGGGTTTTTCGGACAGGGGGCGCGTGGTGGTAGGCCAGCGCGCGGACCTCAACGTGATCGACCACGCCGCGCTGCGGCTGCACCGTCCCCGGATGGTCCAGGACCTCCCCGCCGGGGGACAGCGCCTCCTCCAGGACGCGACGGGCTACCGCGCCACACTGGTGGCCGGGCGCGTGATCGCCCGGGATGGCAAGCTCACGGGCGAGCGGCCCGGCCGCCTGGTGCGCGGCGGCCGGCTGGGCTGAGCGGGGCGGCGCGGCGCCCACCCGCCCGACAGTCGTCGCAGCATGGCGCCCACGCGGCGCAGCTTGGCTTGCTGCCCGGCCGCGCCCGCGAGGTCCACGAGATCCAGCACCGCGCAGGCCTCCGCCGCCGAGCCGAGTGCCACGCGGAAGTGGTTGACCCCGGCCTGCCCCTGCCGGACGGCCTCGGCGATGTTGAGCGGGACGGAGCGGGCGGCCCTCCGCCCCTGGGCGCAGGGCGGCGCAACCCGGGGGGAACTTGGCGGCCCCCATCCAGCGCGCCACCTCGACGGAGAGGCGGTAGCAGTCGAGGTTCTCGTGAGGAAATCCAGGTGACATGACAGTGACTCCGGAGGGCCGCGTGGTGAAGCGAGGTCGCGCCCCTCGCGGAGCGAGGAGGGGGCGCGACCGAGCGAGCCCCGCGGCCCGAAACGAGAGCCAAGCCGACGTCGATGTCGATGCCGATGTCGATGCCGACGTCGATGTCGATGCCGATGTCGATGTCGATGTCGATGCCGATGTCGATGCCGATGTCGATGTCGATGCCGATGTCGTTGTGGACGCCGATGTCCCCGGCCGCCCCGGCGCAGCGCTCGCGCCGCCCTGTTCCGGGAACTCCGGCTGCCCCCGCCGGCCCGCCTCAGTAGCTCTCCACCGCCGCGTCCATCCAGTCCAGCCGCGCTTCCGTCCACGTCGCCACCCGCGCGTACTCTTCTTCCGGGGAAGAAACCCGGTAGAGGTAGCCGCTGAAGTCGACGTCCTCGATGTTCCAACGCGACCAGTTGCGGTCGATGGCCTCGCCCATGTGGGCCCGCAGCGCTTCCTGGCGGCCGATCACCGCGTCGGTGGCGAGGGTGCCTTCGCGAGCCTCGGCCCACATCTCCGAGAACCGCTGGTGGAAGGCGTCGTTGGCGCTGTCGGCCACGATCGCGGGCCGGTAGGCGATCCAGGAGTAGGGGTTCTCGTTGTCGTTGTAGGAGGGCTGGCCGAGCGACAGGTCGAGGTCCCAGGGCACCATGTGGAGGTAGCCGTCGGGGTGCGCGTACACGCGGTGCGACAGGTAGTAGCCGTCGTTGTTCTTGACGAACTCCTCCACGAGCACGAAGCGCACGAAGCTGTCGAGGTCCATCTCGGTGAAGGGGTCGCCTCGGCCGGTGATCTCGGCCTCCCACGCCGCCAGCCGCGCTTCCACCCCGCGCTGCACGGCGCCGGTCACCTCGGTGGGGTAGTCGATCTCCCAGCGACCGTACTGCACGTTGCTGTAGATGCCGTCTTCGCTCGCGGCGACGATGAAGCTCTGGCCGGTGCCGTCGTCTTCCGCGATGTCGAGGCGCGACCGGTCGCGGTCCACCGTCTCGTTGAGCAGGTACAGCCCCACGTAGTCGCCGTCGATGGTCAACTCCACGTACACGGACTCGGGGGCCCAGTCGTTGCCCCCGCCCAGCTCCCGGAACACGTCGAAGGCCAGCTTGTTGCGAAACATCGCCCGGTCGATCCACATGCCGTTGAGCACCCAGTCGCCCTCGCTGCCCATGCCGAACAACTCGGCGCTGGTGGGTTCGCCCGCGTCGTTCACGAACTCCATGCCGTACTGGTGTTTCGGAAACCCCTCGCTGGAACGCCCACGGATGCGCACGTCGGCGCCGGTGGACACCTCCAACGTGCCATCGGGCCACCAGGCCTCGAACACACACCGGCTGTCGGTGGTGCTCAGTTGGCCGTCGCAGCTCAGCGTGGCCGTACCGGGCGACGACAACTGGGGGTCGGGTTCAGACCCCGTGTCCGCGGAGTCCTCCCCCGGCGTCTGGCCCGGCACGACCTCGAGCCCGCTGTCGCCCGGCGGCGCTGGCACGCTGTCGCCCCCGAGGCTGATGGGCGACGGGGTGCAGGCCAGGAGCAGGATCACATCACCGCGCGTATCCGCTGCTCGCCCACCAGGAGCGCGGGCACGTCGGGCTGCTCGCCCACCACCCGGGTGATGACCTCGGCCACCGCCTTCACGCGGTCGGTGGCCACCGTCTCGGCGCCGCGCTCCACGCCGTAGCGCAACGATGAGCCGGCCAGCGGGCTCTGGGCCACGAGGTCGCGGAGCAGCGCCTGGTAGCGGATGCGCTGGATGCCCAGCGCCACCGGGTCCCAGCGACCCTCGCCGCGGCGCGCGGCGATGAGCCGCACGGTGGGGCCCAGCCGCGAGGCCAGGGCCACCGACTGGTAGAGGATCGCCGTGTCGCGGATCGACTCCTTCCGTTGCCGCGCCAGCGCGCAGATCTCGCTGGCCATCACCGCGTTGCCCGCGTTGACGATGCGCTCGGCCAGGCTGTCGCCGATGCCGCCCGCCGACAAGGCGCCGATGGCGGCCTGGGCGGTGGCGGTGTCGGCCGCCGTGCGGGTGGCGGTGATCGCGGCCAGGGCCTCGGCGATCTGTCGCTCGTCCTCCGCCTCCCAGCCGGGGTTGCCGGGGCTCAGCCAGTTGATCACGAGTTGCTGGACCGCGTCGGTAAACAGCGACCAGGCCTGGTAGGCCCCCTCGGGCCGCGCCTTCGCGGCGACGAGGTCCGCCTTGAGCGCCTCGCCGCCGGTGATGCGCATGCCCTCGGTCCACGCCGCGGCGATCCGCCCGGCGCTGGTGCCGGTGAGCTCCAGCATCATCGGGAAGAAGGCGCTGCCCCCGTCGGTGCTCACCTCGGTGAGCAGGACCGTCATCACGATGGCCTTGCCGAGCATGTGCCCGGGG
>CAYHRZ010000516.1:0-4168 GCA_964359125.1 uncultured Klebsiella sp.
CCTACTTCGACCCCGACATGGACCTCGGCGTGGGGCTGGGCTCCGCCGGCCGGGGCGTGCCCGGGGTCGTGGGCATGGCCGCCGACGGGCGGTGGGGGGTCCACGTGGCCGACATCCCGGCGATGCTCGGTCTCGAGGGCGCCTCGGCGCGGGCCGTGGCGTACCAGGAGGTCGACGGCGAGCTGGGGTGGGACCCGGCCAGCGAGCGCGTGGTCGGCGAGGCCTGCGCCGGGCCACTGCCGGTGGAGGTGGTGGTGATGCCGGAGACGGACGAGGTGGGCACGGCCGCGCGGATGGCGGCGCAGCGGGTCCGACCGGGGTTGAACGCCGTCAGCCGAACCGGCATCCGGGCCTGGGGCATCCGGAGCACCGACGAGATCACGCTGGCGACGGCCTGCGACTAGGTTTGCTTCACGACGCGAGGGGCCGCCCGGAAAAAAACTCCGGCCGGCCCCTCAAGCTTTTTCGTCGCAGCACCGATGAATGGGGTGTCCGAACCACCGGGCACGGAGGAAATCAAACATGCGTTACCCTGCTTTCATCATCCTTGCGGCCGCCGTCGGCTGCGCCACCGAAGAGGGCTTCGAAGCCACCGCCAACACGGCGGCGCTCACGTCGCCCACCGTCACCATCGACGTCGGCGCCCCTAGCGCCACCATCGTCAGCGTCATCCCGATGCGCTTCGACAGCGAAGGCAGCATCTCCTGGGTGGGCACCGCGTTGGCCACCGCGGACGTCCAGGACGGCGTGGCGGTCGTCACCCTGCCGGCCCGCGCCCCCGCCCGGCACCTCGACAGCGCCGACCGCAAGGCGCCCGTCAGCTACGGCATCTTCGCCCGCGCCAGCGACGCCGAGGGCGCCGCGGCCGAGTACATCGCCGTGGGCACCGAGATGATCACCTACCTGCCCGCCCGTCGCGACGGCAACGGCCGCGGCTGGTACATCACCTCGGTCGACGCCGACGGCGAGTTGGACTACGCCAGCACCGACGCGGAGATCGTGCTCGGCGCGGACATGGAAGTCGTCAAGGAGCTGGAGATCTCCGGCAACCAGGGCAGCCTCCAGTCGGCGGGCGAGTTCTCCTACAAGCTGGCGTTCTTCGGCGACGAGGGTGTCGTGTCCGGGTGGACCACCGACATCGTCAACGAGTGGAGCGTGAGCCTGGACTCGGTGCCCCCCGGCGCCCCCGGCGAGGAGCTCGGCTTCCGCGCGCTCAACCTGGAGCCGGCGGTGTTCATCGACGAGGACATGACCGGCGACTACTCCGCCGAGGACAGCGTCGTGGCCGGCCTCTGCGTGGGTCGCGACGAGGTGGCCGCGGTGTACGTCTCGCCGGCCTACAACCCCACCACCGCCTGGGCGATCAAGCAGGCCAGCTACGGCACGGGCTGGGGCGTCTACTCGGTGTCGGCCGATGGCCTGATGCGCGTCGGCAACGCAGCGGACATCACCTTCTCGGTGCACGCGGACTGCGGCGAGGCGCTGGGCGGCGAGGCGGACGGCGGCGAGGCCCCGTCGGAAGAGGAGCCCGCGCAGTAGCGCGCGGCTAGAACTGGCCGAGTTGCTCGGCCAGGAACGGCAGGCCGGTCGTCTCCGAGAGGGGCGGCCGGCCTCGCCAGTTAAAGTGATCGAGTCCGTAACTGTCGGCCAGGAGAGCGAGCTTGTCCGCATACCTGGGGTCGGTGGCGTAGCGCCCTACCAGCGCCGCAGCGAACGCCCGAGGCGACTCCGAGGCCGAACGGGCCTCGGCATAGCGAGGCGACGAGCCCAATAAGCGCGCGTGGTCCTGCATCGCCTCGGAGAGTGAGTTGTAGGCCCGGAAGTTCGTCTTGCGGATCACGCGCTTGCCGCGCACGTACTCCACGACCCGGCTGCGCGTGCTCCCCGCCGAGCCCGTGCCCTTGATCCCGAAGAGGTTGAAACCGGGCGCCCGCCTGCCCCAGCCGCTCTCGAGGATGGCTTGGGCCATGGTGACCGACGCGGGCACGCCGTATCGCCAGTCGCCCAGGATCGCGCCGGGGGCGATGCCGCGGAGGAATTCGCCGCGGGCGCCGCCGGGCAGCGCTGCGAGTTGGGCAGCCGCAGCCGCGCGGACGGCGACGGCCTCCTGCAGCAACGACGCCACCGAATCGGCCGCCAGCGGCGGGTTCGCGGGGTCCTCGATCCCGGCGACACCCAGCGCGGCGAGGTCGCCGAGGGCGTGGTCGACCACCACGAGCGCTGCGCCCGGCTGACCCGATGCCTCCAGCCCCGCGCCGGCGTCGAGGCGAGCGCGAAGGACGGCGGCGGGGCCGCGTTGCGCGGCAGACTGCGCGAGGCTCATCACCTCCGCCCCCGGGCGCACGCCGGGCATGGCGAGCACGAGGAGCGAGATAGGAAGAACGAGTAGCGTCCGCAACCGCAGGGCATCACTCCGAGGGCGACCCCTACTAACGAAAGTCGAGGTTGGAGCAAGCATTGACACGTCAACAGCGCAGACTAGCGAGGGCCCTGGTGAATAGTCCACCCCGGTTGGGCGTCTGGATCGGCGTGATCCTCGCCGCTCTCACTTCGGCGCACGCGGAAGCGCAGTCGCTGCCGGTGCCCGCGCCCCCCGACGCTCGCTTCGCCCTTGCGTACTACTGCAATCCGACGTGCACCGACGACGAGTTGGGCGCCCTCGACGAGGCCCTCGAGGCCATCGAGACGACGGACGGCTTCTCGGATCGAGTGGCCACCCCGCAGCGCATCATGGGCCTCGGAGGTGTAGACTTTGGAATTCCTGACGCCGAGTTCGTGGCCGCCTACGGCGTGGGCGTGGACCAGCCGGAATCGCTGGCCGCGTCGCAGATGGTCGTCCTGGCCTGGTTCGCCGCGCCGCGCGCGCAGGCCGAGACGACGCTGGCAACCGCGCGCGCGGCCTTCGCCCGCCTCGCCGAGCAGGGCGGCGGCTGGGTGGAAGACCTCGACACGCAGAATCTCTACGGCGCGGAAGCCTGGGCCCAGCTCGATCCCCGCGGGCCGATAAGCCACTGGTACGTCATCGACGAGCAGGGGGAGGAATCGGTGACGCTCGTCACCCGGGGCCTGCGCCGCTTCGGCGACTTCGAGTTGACCGTGAGCGACCTCGACCCCGCCGTGGCCCCCGACGTGTCCTGGGCTCTCAATGCCGTGGCCGAGTCGCTCCACCCCCTCGGCGACGTCGGCCCGACCGTGAACGTCGACACTCCCGCCGCCCGGGGCGTGGCCTCGCTCACGCCCGTGGCAGCCCCGGCCGAGGACCCCACGGCGGCCCTGTTGAGCGTTTCCTTCGATGGCTCCGTCACCGTGCCCGTCGACGAGGTGCCTGCGTCGGCCGTTGTCCCCGGCGAGCACCAGCCCGAGGCGCCCACCCCCGGCGCGCCGCCGGCCGGGGCGCCCCAGGCCGGGGCGGCGACCGAGGCCGTCGCGCCGGCCTCGCCCGCCCCGGTCCTGCCCACGCCCGCCCCCGCCACGCTCGCCGAGGCCCGGCGGCAGGTGGCGGAGCGGCTGGCCGGACCGTTGTTCGAGCACTTCCAGCGGGGGCTCGCGCCTGGAGAAGTCATCGCGGTGAGCGTGCCCTTCCGCACCCGCGCCGGCGGCAGCGAATACCTCTGGGTGGAGATCGACCGCTGGAACGCGCAGGGCATGGGTGGCCGCGTGGCCACCGACCCCTACGACGTCTCGGGGCTCCGGCGCGGCGACAGCGTGGCGGTGAGTCCGGGCGAGGTGTACGACTACGTGTACAAGCGTGCCGACGGGACCAAGGAGGGCAACCTCACGCGCCCCTTCCGGCAGGATTGAAGGACCGCCCGAAGCGGGCGTAGGCCGCCGCCAGGTCGAGCGTCTCCTCGGCCCCCGCACCGGGACCGCGCCGCACCTCCGCGAGAATGACCTTCCTGCCGAGGCGAGCCCACCGGGCCAGGTGCGCGCCGGGCCGGTCGAGCATCGCTTGGCGTTCAACCCGCGTGACGATGCAAACTCGGGGCGCGAGGAGGAGCCCCGCGTCGACGAAGTCGGCCACGCTGGCCCCGAGCATCGTGCGCGCGGCGGCCCGGCGGCGGTCCGGTGACACCGGCCCCGCGGCGGGCTCGAACCAGGGCGGGTTGCACACCACGAGGTCCACGGGCGCCCGGGAGGGACGTACACACCCCATCTCCACCCTCCCCCA
>CAYHRZ010000517.1:0-1788 GCA_964359125.1 uncultured Klebsiella sp.
CGCTGGACCTCGACGCCGACGGCTGGGGCGACGGCGAGACGCTGGAGGAGGACTGTTCCCAGCCCACCGGCTACGGCCCCGACGGCGACTGCGACGACGACGACCCCTCGGTCCATCCCGACGCCGCCGAGGTGTGCAACGGCGCAGACGACGACTGCGACGGCGACCTTGACGAGGGATTCGACGCCGACAGCGACGGCGTCGCCGACTGCGACGACACCGAGGTGTGCGACGGCCTCGACAACGACGGCGACGGCGCGGTCGACGAGAACGACGCGGCAGACGCCACCACCTGGTCGATCGACTACGACGGCGATGGCTACGGCTCCTCCCGGTACACGGTCACCATGTGCGAGCAGCCGGCCGGCTACGTGGCCGACGACACCGACTGCGACGACGCTGACGCCGGCGTGAACCCCGGCGCCGCAGAGACCTGCGACGGTACCGACGAGGACTGCGACGGCGCCGTCGACGATGGCGTGACACTGTCCACTTGGTACGCCGATAACGACGGTGACGGCTACGGTGATACATCGACGAGTATCACCGACTGCACCGCACCGGCCGGCTACGTGACCGACGGCACCGACTGCGACGACAGCAACGCCGCCGTGAACCCCGCCGCCACCGAGACCTGCGACGGCACCGACGAGGACTGCGACGGCACGGTCGACGACGGCTTGACCGTGTCGACGTGGTACGCCGACAACGACGGCGACGGCTACGGTGATACATCAACAAGTGTCAGCAACTGTGTATCACCAACAGGCTATGTGAGTAACAACGCTGACTGTGATGATACAGATGCCTCGGTCCAAGCCTGCGCGAGTTGTCTCGACGTGCTCGACGCGGGGCGGAGCAGCGGCGACGGCGCCTACGAGCTGGACCCCTGCGGCACCGGCCCCGCCGAGTACTGGTGCGACATGAGCACCGACGGCGGCGGGTGGACCTTGGCGGGCTGGCAGGCGGCCGACGGCACCGACGCCCTGGGCCTCGCCGACTGGGGCACCCTCGGCGGCACCGAGTTCAGCACGTCGCTGGCCTGCGTGCCCTACGAGGAGGTGATGGTGTTCAACCAGACCTACGGCCTGTGGGTGAGCGACACCTACACCGCGAGCACCTTCGCCGAGACCGCCGACGAGTTCACCCTCGGCGCGAGCACCGACGCCTTCGTGCAGGGCTGGTACGGGCCCAGCACCTCCCTCTACACCATGGCCTGCGTGAACTTCTACGCGGTGTACGGCGCCCCGGCCTACGGCTGCGACAACGACTGGTACGGCGGCCAGCAGGGCCACGTGACCGACTACGCCGGCGAGTTCTGCTCCGGTGGCCGCCTCGACGGCACCTGGGCCTGGGCCGACGGCAGCAGCTGCCTGTACCGGGGGACGATGTACACCTGGGGCTGGGCGCTGCGCTAGGGCGCTGCGCTAGGGCGCTACCGGTGGCTAGGGGCGCCCCGGCGTGCCGGTCGCATCGGTCCAGTGGATGCCGAGACGGGTCAACAACGCCGCGAACTCCGCGGGCAAGGGGGCGCGGAGGACCAACGGGTCGCCCGAGCGGGGGTGGCGCACCTCGAGCCGAAAGTGGTGCAGGGCGAGCCGGTGAAACCCGTGCTGCTCGCGGAACATCCGGTTGTGCTCCCCCTTGCCGTAGCGCACGTCGCCGATGATGGGGTGGCTGGCGTGCTTGAGGTGCCTCCGGACCTGGTGGGCGCGACCCGTGAGCGGCGTGGCCTCGTAGAGGCCGTAGCGGCCCTCCCCGCCCACCCAGCACAGCTCGGTGACCGAC
>CAYHRZ010000517.1:1798-4149 GCA_964359125.1 uncultured Klebsiella sp.
GGACCGCCGTCGGTGGCCAGCGGGTGGTCCACCCGGGCCAGGGTGCGGTCGTTGCCCCGGCAGAGCGCGAGGTACTTCTTCGTGACTTCCCGACCTGCGAACTGGCCGCCCAGCGCGGCGGCGACCGAAGACGACTTGGCGAAACACAACACGCCGCTGGTGGCGCGGTCCAGGCGGTGTACCGGGTACAGCCGCTGGCCCAACTGGTCGCGCAGCGCCTGCAAAAGCGGCACCTCGTCGCTGCCCCAGCCGCGGTGCACGAGGCGCCCGGCGGGCTTGTCGATGGCGACGAGGTCGTCGTCGTCCCACAGGACGGTGAGCGGCGGCTCGGTGGCGACGGCCGGCGGGGCCGCAGCCCCCCGACGACTCGGCGGCGGCACGCCACGCATGGCCCAGGTCTCGTCCGTGCGTCGCCGGAAAACCGCCAGGAGCCGCGCCTCCACCTCCAGCCCCTCGACGACGCCCAGGGCCCGGGCGATGGCCTCGAAGGTCGACAAGCCACCGTCGAGCGGCTCGCGACGCAGTCCCCACTCGGTGGGCGGGCCGTCGGGCAGCCGCACAAAGGTGGCCGCCCCGATGCCCGGCAACCGCCGCGCCGCCCCGCGGGCCTGGCCCCAGTTGCCGTCGGGCACCAGGAACGTGACCGGACGGGCGTCGCCGTCGGCGAGCACCTCGTCGAGCGGCCGGGCGGCGTCGCCCGGGAACAGGCACAGGACCCGCCTCCCCTCCTCGAACAGCGGCGCGAGGTCCACGCGCCGATCCTTCGCGCCGTGGACCAGGCACTCGCTGTTGGGCAGGCACTGCAGGGCCAGCGGCCCGGTCGCCGTGGGCTTCTTCACCTCGGCGCAGTGCATCACCAGCACCACGCGGGTGCCCAGGTGGATCGTCGGGATTTCCGCGCAGATGCAGCGGTGGAGGTGGAGTTGGCAGCGCGGGCACCGGGGCACGGGGTGGCGCGAGCGGGCGGGCACGCGGGCGGCTATCCCGGGGAGCTAGGCGGGCAGCGGGTGGCGGAGCAGGGTGCCCTCCAACGACACGCCCCCCACGTCGGCGTAGAGTTGTCCCTCGGTGTGGGACAGGGCGATGGTGGTACGTTTTTCCACCCGGGCCGCCACCTCGTCCAGGAACTTCCTGTCCAACTCCACGATCGACACGCGATCCGGGGAGAACACCCGTTGCCCCGCCAACGCGCGGAGGTAGTGCGGCAAGTCCTTGTGGCAGTACACCACCACCCGGTCGCAGGCCTTGCTGGCGCGGTGCAGCCGCGGGGCGTCGGGGGTGCCCACCTCGATCCAGGCGCGCAGGGTGCCGGTCAGGTCGCGGACCCACAGGGCGGGGTCGTCGGCCTCGGAGAGGCCCGGCCCAAACGCCAGCCCCTCCTGGAACTCCAGGCAGTAGGCGAGGACCCGGGCCACCATGTAGGTGGTCGTCTCCGAGGGGTGGCGCGCGACCTTGAGCTGCAACTGCTCGTACACCCCGCGGTCCACGTCGGAGAGGGCGATGTCGAAGACGTGGACGGTGGCGGCGGGCGGCATGCCGCGCGACGTAGCGTGGTGGACGGAGGTGGCGAGTCCAGGGCGCCCTAGAACGCCCACCCCGCGGCGGTGTGCAGGGCAGGCAGCGGGCCCGCGATGCCGACGCCGCCCACCTCGTAGGCAAACCAACTCGCGCCGCCGCCGCCCGAGAGCACGAGGCCGGTGGGCCCCACCCAGGTGTAGCCCACCAGCGCGCTGGTGTAGCCGCCCACGGCGGTGTCGTCGCGACCGTCGGTGCGGGAGAGGTGCGCGAGCACGCCGCGAGCCATCACCCAGGCCCCCTCGGGCGCCGCGCCGGTGAAGAACCCGCGCACGCCCACCTCTGCGCCGAGGCCGCGGAAGGGACCCGAGGGCTCGCCCAGGAGGCTGTCGTAGAGGCGCAGACTGGGGCCCGCGTAGACCGACCACCGTGGCGCCAGCACGCGCTCCACCTGCACGTGGGCGAAGCCCAGCGCCGCGGTGAGCGGGTCCACGCTCACCGTCCAGGACGGGGCCGGCGGCGCGGGGTCGGCGGCCACGGCGAGCAGGGCGAGGACGAGCACGGGCGGCACGTATTCCGGGCCGCCGACCGGCGCGGGTTCGCAGCTACCCCTCGGGGAAGGGGTTGCCGTCGACGGGCCCCTCCACCCGCAGGTCGACGGGGTGCTCCGGCGCCACGCCGATCCACTGGTGCTTCGCGGGCCCCTCGTCCCGGTACTTCAGTTGGCCGCCCTGGAACTTCCCATCCTTGATGTCGAGGGGGAGCACGAACTGGCCCAGGTGGCCGGCCCGCTCGACGAGCATCCGGTAGCAGCGCCGGGTGACGCCGCCGAGGGT
>CAYHRZ010000518.1:0-4146 GCA_964359125.1 uncultured Klebsiella sp.
GCGACCTCTCGGCCCAGGTCGACGAGCGACTCTCCGGCTTCGTACGCGGGCAGCTCACCGTGGCCCTGGTGCTCGGGGTCGTGTACTCCCTGGGCCTCCTGGTGTCGGGCATCGACCTCGCCATCACCGTCGGCCTGCTCGGCGGGGCGCTGTTCCTGGTGCCCTACGTGGGGACACTGGTGGCGGGGAGCCTGGCCGCCGTTCTCGCGCTCCTGGAGTTCGGGCTGGACTGGCACGTGGTGGCCGCGATCGCCACCTTCGCCGGGGGACAGCTCGTAGAGGGCACCTTTCTCACCCCTTGGCTGGTCGGCGACCGGGTGGGCCTGCACCCCATGATCGTCATGGTGGCCCTCATCGTCGGCGGGAACCTGCTCGGGATCTGGGGCCTCGTCCTGGCGGTACCGATCACGGCGGCGCTCGCGGTTTTCGGCTCGTTCTTGCACGGCCGCTGGCTGGCGAGCCGGACCTACGCCGCCCCGTGACGCCGCGCTGGCTGGGGACGGTCGAGTACCGCGAGGCACTGTCGCGACAGCGAGCGCACCGCGACGCGGTGATCGCCGGCGAGTTGCCGGAGGAGATCTGGTTCCTGGAGCACCCCCCGGTGGTCACGCTGGGTCGGCGGGCGGCCCCCGTCGACGAGGCGGCGATCCGCTCCGCCGGCTTCGACCTGGTGACGACAGAGCGCGGCGGCCTCGCCACCTGTCACGAGCCCGGGCAACTCGTCGCCTACCTGCTGGTCCGCCCTCGTCGCGGTGTGCGGCGGTTGGTGTGCGACATCGAGTCGGCGGTGGTCGCCACCTGCTCGGCGCTCGGCGTCCCCACCACCCGCCGCGTGGGCACGGCGGGGCTCTGGGCGGCCGGTGGGAAACTGTGCTCGATCGGCCTCCACGTGCGGCGAGGGGTGGCCATGCACGGCCTCGCCCTGAACCTGGTGAACGACCGTCGCGGCTTCTCGCTGATCGCGCCCTGCGGGGAACCCGGTGCGCCGGTCACTTCCGTGCTCGCCGAGGCGGGTCGGTCGCCCACCCCGGCGGAGGTCTGGCCGATCCTCGCGGATTGCCTCGAGGAGGCCCTGCATGGAGGGGCTGAGGCAGCCGATCGCCGGTTGGCAGTTGACGACTGCCGCGCTGGCGAGTAGATGCGCGGTCGCACTGGCACGTAGCTCAGCGGCAGAGCATCGCCCTGACACGGCGAGGGTCGACGGTTCAAATCCGCCCGTGCCAACCACCTAGTCGCGTCCACCACACCCAGGAGAGTTTTTGCGCCCACCGTTTCGCCGTGATTCCCAGCTCCCGCCCGAACGAAATGAACCCCGCGTCAACGAGCGCATCCGCGTGCCTCGGGTCCTGGTGATCGACGACGCTGGCGAGAAACTAGGGGAGATGGACACGATCGACGCGATGGCCCTCGCCCGGGAACGGGGGATGGATCTCGTCGAGGTGGCGCCGATGGCGCGACCCCCGGTGTGCAAGATCGCCGACTTCGGCAAGCTCAAGTACGAGAAGAAGAAGCGCGAGGCTGAGGCCCGGAAGAACCAGGTCGTCGTCGAGGTGAAGGAGATCAAGCTCCGGCCCAAGACCGACGACCACGACTTCGACGTCAAGCTCCGCGCCGTCGAGCGCTTCCTCGCCGAGGGCGACAAGGTGAAGGTCACCGTCCGTTTCCGCGGCCGGGAGATCGCCCACCGCGACATCGGCGAGGAGCAGTGCCGGAAGCTGGCGGAGCGGCTAGGCCCCCAGGCCATCGTCGAGCAGATGCCCCGGATGGACGGAAAGCAGATGATCATGCTGCTCGCACCCGGTCGCAAGAAAGCCTAGAACCCCAACGATCCCCGATTCCTCGAAAAGCGTGTCGCGAGACACCGGAGAGTCCCATGCCCAAGCAAAAGACCAACAAGGCCGCCGCCAAGCGCTTCCGCGTCACCGGTACCGGCAAGATTCGCTACAAGAAGCGCGGCCTGCGCCACAACCTCGAGCACAAGCCGAAGGACGGCAAGCGCGGCTTGCGCCAGGCCGGCTACATCGACGACACCAACCACGACCAGGTTGCCCGCCTCATTCCCTGGAAGTAGGCGAGCCCCGGCTCAACCCCCCGTGCCGTGACCGTCGCCCCCGCTCCTGGGGGCTCACTGGGAACCGGCTCATTCAAACGGAGTAATCAAGATGGCACGTATCAAGCGCTCAGCGCTGTCCCGGGTTCGCAAGAACCGCCTCTACAAGCGCGTCAAGGGCTTCTTCATCGGTCGGCAGCGGCTCCGCCAGGCCATGGAGCACAGCGACCGCGCCAAGCGGTTCGCCTTCGCCGGTCGCAAGCAGAAGAAGCGGCATTTCCGCGGCCTGTGGATCAGCCGGATCAACGCCGCCCTCGGCCCCAGCGGGGTGAGCTACAGCCGCTTCGTGCACGGGCTGAAGCAGGCCAACATCCAGATCGACCGCAAGATCCTCGCGGACCTGGCGCTCAACGACCCCGCTGGTTTCGCGGCGGTGGTGGAGCGCGTGAAGGCGGCGCTCTGATCGCTGTGCTGGCGCTGCTCGTCGTCGGCTGCACGGCCGACGAGGAGCCGACCTACGACCAGTACAACGACGCCGACGAGTCCGTCACCATCGAGGTGGGCGCCGAGGACCTGCTGCCGGCGGTCACCGTGGCGCTGCACTCGTCGACCGGCGCGGTGGAGGTGGGCTCGGCCTCCGTGGACCCCGGTGGTGGTCCCGTGGGCACCGAGCACACCGTGCTGGTGGAGGTCTTCGACGAGTACGCCAGCGACGTGGCCCGGGCCTCCGTCCGGCTCGACGCCGGCGCGCGCGGGGTCGACGAGTACGACCTCGACGCCGACTCGGCGGGCGAGGGGATCTGGGTGATCGAGTTGGCGTCGGTGGGCGAAGACGGCGAGGTCCGGACCGACACGCTGACCTTCCGCTTGTGGTCCGAAGTGGTAGAAGACAGCGATGGCGGATGACGCGGGGCAGCCTCCCGACTCCGGGCGACCGGGGCGCAGTCGCGTCCGTGTCCGGACGCTCACCAAGTCGAAGCTGGTGGAGGGCCTGCAAGCGAGCACCGGCCTGCCGAGGGCCGACGCCACCGAGTTGATGGAGCAGTTGCTCGAACTCGTCAAAGAAACCCTCGCGGCCGGCGAGAACCTCAAGGTCTCCGGTTTCGGGAACTTCGTGGTTCGGACCAAGGCAGCGCGCCGCGGCCGCAACCCGCAGACCGGGGGCGGCATCACCCTGCCTCGCCGGCGGGTCCTCACGTTCAAGCCGTCGCGGAAGCTCCGCGACGCGCTGGTCGGCGAAGGCAAGAAGTCGTGACGGCGACCTCGGAGATGCCGGAGAAGTTGTTCTTCCGCATCGGCGAGGTGGCCGAGTTGGTGGGTGTGGAGTCGCACGTGCTCCGCTACTGGGAGTCGGAGTTCAAGATCCGGCCCCAACGGTCGAGCGCCGGGCAGCGCCTCTACCGTCGCCAGGAGGTGCAGCGTTTCCTCCGCGTCCGGCAACTGCTGCACGAGGAGGGCTACACCATCGCGGGCGCCCGCAAGGCCCTCGCGGAGGCGGCGGGCGAGTTGCCACCGAAGCCCACGGTGGGCGTGGAGATGGACGCGCTGCGCGACGCCCTGAAGCGGGTGCGCCAACTGCGGGCCGACATCCGCCTACTTGCTGCCGAGATGGGGTAGCCGCCGCGCCGGCGGTTGACGATCGGCCGCCGGGGGATAGACTCGGCCCCGTCCGGGGTGTAGCGCAGCCTGGTAGCGCACCTGAATGGGGTTCAGGTGGTCGCAGGTTCAAATCCTGTCACCCCGACCACTGATGCGAAGGCCCGTCGGAATCGTAAGATTCTACGGGCCTTCCTCGTCTTTCAGGGTTCCAGCAGCCGCCCTCACGCGGTGGCCCCAGTAGCCGGGACGCCTGCTTGTATGGGCAATAGCCATGACCACCGCGCGATCCGGCTCCACGTCGAAGAAGACCGCGTAGGGGAACCGGCGGGCGAGCGCGCGGCGCACTGGATCCTCGGGCACCCACTGCGGGAACGCCAGCGGGCGTTCTCCGATCGCGGCGATGACTCGCTCGATCTCGGCGGTGAACTCCAAACCGAGCCCCACCCCACGGGCCTCGTACCACGCGGCGGCGTCCTCCAGCTCGTCCAGCGCCTCGG
>CAYHRZ010000519.1:0-4144 GCA_964359125.1 uncultured Klebsiella sp.
CTCAACGCCCCCGCGCCCGCGCCGCGGGTCGATGCCCGCGAACACGAGGAAGCGCCCGGGGTGCCGGTCGGCCAGCGCGCGGTGTCGCGCGAAAACCGCGTCGAGGGGCGGGACGTCGCCGGGGTAGGCCAGCCCGTAGTCGATGACCAGGGACACCGAGACATCGATACCTGCCGCGTCCATCTCCGCCACGTGCGCGTCGCCGAGGGGATCCACGGGTGACAGCTTGAAACTCTCGGCCACCCGATCGCGTTGGGACGGCGTGAGCGTGGCCGGGGCCAGGCGGCGGACGTTCTCGGCCCACCCCTCGAAGAACGGAGGCGGCAGGGCCGCGTGGTCGGCAAGGTGGGTGTGAACGTCGACGATCACGGGTTCCCCAGGTGCGCAGCGACCAGCACCTCGCGGAGCGCCTTGCCGGAGGCAGACCTCGGGATCGCCTCCACGAAGACGAAGCGGTCCACCCGGCTGGCCAGCCCCAGCTCGGCGGTAACGTGTTGGCCGAGGGCGACGGTATCGACCCGCGCCAACCGGGGAACGACGAAGGCCACGGCGCCCTCCTCGTGCGGTCCGCCCCCGAAGCGGACGGTGCAACAGTCGGTGACGTCGGGATGCGCCGCGAGGCAGCGGTCCACGTCCTCCAGGTACACCTTCTCGCCCCCGCGGATCAACATGTTCTTCTTGCGACCGGTGACGGACAAGTAGCCGTCGCGGTCCAGCCGACCGATGTCGCCGGTGAGAAACCAGCCGTCGCCCGGAAAGCTGCTGGCGTGTCGTCCCCCGTCCTCGTGGTACCCGCCACCGATCACCGAGGCGCCGCGGAGCGCCACCTCGCCATTCATCCCCGGGCCGAGCGGCTCGCCGCGCTCACCCCGGACCTCCACCTCGATCCCCGCGGCCTGCCCGACCGTCCCGGCGCGCACCGCTCCACGCGACGACGCGGCCGCAAAACACGTCGACTCCGACAACCCGTAGCACGGTAGGATCTCGTGGCCGTACCGCTCCGCATAGCGTAGGCGCGTGTGTTCGCCCAGCGGGGCGGCCCCGGCCACGGCAAACCGCACAGTGGGTGTCATCGGGAAGCGAGTGGCCAGCATCAGGTCGAAGATCACCGGCACGGCGCTGTAGGAGCGTACCTCGTGCGCGGCGAGGGCCCGCGCCGTTGCCGCCACCTGCGCGGGACCGAAACCCGGCGTGATCACCACCTGGCCGCCGGCGGCGAGAACCGGGAGCAGGTCGCTGACCACGGTGAAGGTGTGGAACAGGGGGAGTACCGAGGCGCTCACCCAGTCGCGCTGGTAGCCGAAGTGGGCGACCGCGTAGGCCACGTTGGCCCCCAGGTGGCAGGGATTGAGCCGAACACCCTTCGGCGCGCCGGTGGTGCCGGAGGTGTAGACCAGCAGGCCACCCTCGCCGCCGCTGGCGGGGGGCGACCGGCGGGCGGGGAGGCCCTCCAACAACGCGGCGGCGGTCACGTCGACGGCGCCGCTCGGACGGCCGTCGTCGCCTACGACCGTGCTCGCGCGGGCGTGCGCACGGAGCCTCTCCACCACACCGACCCGGGCGTCGGGATCGAGGGGACACACGACCCGACCGGCCAAGAGCCCCGCGACGAGCACCGCGGCCTGGGCGAGGCGGTCGGCCGTGTACAGCACCAGGGGGCCGCGTCGCGGGTCGAGATCCAGCAGCCGGGCAGCGACCGCGGCCAACTGACCCCGGCTGAGTTGGCGACCGTCGGCGGGTGCGAAGAGGGCGGGACACGCGGGGTCGGCACGCAGCGGGCCGCGGAGGATCGTGCCGACGTCGACCGTCACGCGCGCTCCCGGTGCTGCCGCAACAGCGCCTCCCGCAGGGGCTTCCCGGTGGCGCTCCGCGGCACCCGCCGCACCCAGGCCACCTCGTCGGGCACGCCAACCGGCCCGAGCGCGGCGAGCGCGTGGGCGCGCACGGTGGCGTCGGGAAGCTCGCGACCGACGAGGAAGGCCACCGCGCGCTCGATTCCTCCCCAGCCGGGCGCACGCGCGCAGCAGGCCTCGGTCACGCCGGGGAGCGAGAGCAAGCACCGGTCGAGGTCGGCGAGGTAGAGCTTGTCGCCGCCGCGGATCACGACGTCCTTGCTACGGCCGGTGACGTACAGAAAGCCGTCGTCGTCGAGGTGTCCGAGGTCGCCCGTGAGGAACCACCCGTCGTCGGCGAAGCCCTCGTCGGTGGTCCCGGCCTCACCGAAGTAGCCCCCGGTGATCACCGAGGCTCCCCGGATCGCGATCTCCCCCCGCTCGCCGTTCTGGACGGCCTGCAGGTCGCCCCCGACGACCTGGACCTCGATCCCCGCCGCGCGACCCGCGGATCCCGGGCGCCCGCCCACCAGTGGCGTGGCGGTGGCGAAGCACACCGACTCGGTGAGACCGTAGCAGGGCAGCACCGGGTGCCCGTGGCGCCCGCAGTAGCGAACGCGGGTGCGCTCCGACAGCGGCGCGGCGCCGGAGATGGCGAAACGGAGGGAGCGCGGAAGCGTCACACCGGTGGCGACCAGCGTGTCGAGGACCAGCGGGACGGCGCTGAAGGATTGGACACCGTGCTCATCGAGCGCCCGTCCCAAGCCCACCACCTGGCCGGGAGCGAACCCGGGCAGGATCACCACCCTGCCCCCCGCGCAGAAGACCGGCAAGAGGTCGCTGACGATCGCAAAACTGTGGTGCAGGGGAAGCAGGCACGCACTCGTCCACGAGGTGTCATAGCCAAAATGAGCCCGTGCGAACGAGACGTTCGCCCCCACCTGCACCCCGTCGAGCGCGACGCCCCGGGGCGTGCCAGTGGTGCCCGACGTGTAGATTACCAGTCCCTCCCTGTCGCGACTATGAATCGCATCGGACTGGCGGGTAGGGCGGAGAAGTGACTCGATCGCGATACGCTCGCCGCCTCCCGTCGGGGGCGAGTCACCGTCGACCAGCACCGCGCGGGGGGCCAGGTGCCGAAGCGTGCGGGAGAGCGCCTCAGCCGGGGAGCCCGGGTCGACAGGGCACACCACCAGCCCCGCGGCAAGGCCCGCGAGCACCCCGAGAGCCTGGTACGCGCGGTCCTGGAACACGAGCGCCACTCGGTCGCCGGGATCGAGCGCGGCGGCAAGGTTGGCGGCCGCGCGTTCCACGAGGTCGGCCCCCAACTCCCGGCCGCTAGCGGCGCAGACAATCGCCGCCGAGTTCGCGTGGTGTAGCAACGCGTGGCGAACCAACTCGCCCACGCCAGGCACCGCGGGCCGGGTGGCGGTCCCCACCGCCGCCGGGGCAACGAGAGGTGGAGGCGGAGGGTACTGTCGCTGGTAGTCCTCGCGGTCGAATCCCGTCACGACCGGGGTGGGCACGCCTCGCGCCGCCACGTCCAGGATCGCCTGGGAGAGGGCCCGAACGAGGTTCGTGTAGCCTGCGACGATGGCGAGGTCGGCCTCGGTGTAGGGCCGACCCGCGGCGCGCATGAGCCGGATATCGACCAGGCCGGGGAAGGCGCGGCCCGCCACTCGCAGCGCGGCGGGAAACCGGATGGAGTGGCGCACCCTGGCCATGGCGTGCCCAGCGTGCCGGTGCTCCTCGGCGGTGGCCACGTCGGCCGAGGCTGGCGGGTAGTAGAAGTGACGGTCGGGGGCGCGGTCCCCAGGTTCGAAGTACCCTGCGGTGTAGTGCCAATGGTTGAACTGCATCCGCCGGGAGATCGCACCGAGAACCCGGCCCACCGGGAGTGGGCGGCAGAGGTCCCCGAAGTCGGCGCGAGCGAACACGGCGCAGAAACCGTCGTCGAGCGGCGCCGCGCACAACTCCCGCGCCCGGTGGTTGCCGACGGCATCCTGGAAATAGGCGAGATCACGCATGCCGCGCGTCATCCCGACGTGCGAGGGCACGGCCTCCATCACGGCGCGCACCACTCGCTCCAGGATCGCGCCCAGCGCGTTCGCAGCCTCCTCGGAGGGAAACGTGGCCAACGACTCGATGACCGCGAGGAAGTAGGCGTCAGGCTCCCCCGCGCGCTGTTCGGCGATCCCCACCAGTTCCCGACAGAACCCCAGCACCGGCCCCGGCACCTCGCCCACCCCGGGCGATTCCCGCCGCTGCCCGCGCTCCGCCGTGTGGAAGTTGATTCCGTAGCTCCAACGGTA
>CAYHRZ010000520.1:0-4127 GCA_964359125.1 uncultured Klebsiella sp.
CGACGACCCGGCGGTGTTCCCCGGTGCCGGGGAGCTCTGCAACGGCGTCGACGACGACTGCGACGACGTGGCGGACAACGTCGAAGCCACCTGGTACCTCGACGGCGACGGCGACGGCTTCGGCGACCCGGCCACGGGCGAGGTGACCTGCACCCCGGCCGCAGGCGCCGTGCTCGATGGCACCGACTGCGACGACACCACCGCGACCACTCACCCGGGCGCCGAGGAGTCGTGCAACACCGTCGACGACGACTGTGACGGCGTGGCCGACCTCGGCTACGAAGACACCTGGTACAGCGACGACGACGGCGACGGCTACGGCAACGCCAACGTCTGGGTCTACACCTGCCTGCCGCAGGAGGGCTGGGTCCAGGACGGTAGCGATTGCCGCGCGGCCGACCCGCTGTCCTACCCGGGTGCGAGCGAGCGCTGCAACAGCGAGGACGACGACTGCGACCTTGCCGTCGACGAGGACTTCGACCAGGACAGCGACGGTCACACCGACACGACCTGTGTGGACGGCGACGACTGCGACGACACCGATCCCACCATCCACGGCGGCGCCACCGAGGTGTGCGAGGACGGCGTCGACCAGTCCTGCGACGGTGTCGACCCGCACTGCACCTACGACGGGGCCCACGACCTGGGCGACTACGACCTGCTCTACTCTGACAGTCCCAACTACGACGCCGGACGGCTGGTTTCCGTCGGTGACCCCACCGGCGACGGGGTGCCGGACGTGGTGGTCGCCACCTTCTACGCCAGCGGCTACCAGGGCGGGGCCTACGTCGTCCCCGGCCCGTTCTCGGGCACCGAGGCGCTCGGCGACCGCGGGTACTTCCTGTCGGGCGGGACCAACACCTCCTACGCGGGACGGTCGCTGGGCGTGGCCGACGTCGACGGCGACGGCGTGGACGACGTGGGCCTGGGCGCGCCGGACGGCACCGAGAAGGAGTTCATCCTGCTCGGCCCCCTCAGCGCCGACGTGGCGCTCAGCGCGGCCGACATCGTGTACTCGGGCGTTTCCGGCACCGAGGTGGGCCATGGCGCCGACCTGGCCGACGTCAACGGCGACGGCGTGGCCGACGCGGTGATCGGGGCCTACGAGGACCAGACCGGCGGCTACGGCTCGGGGACGGTTTTCTTGCACTACGGGCCCCTGACCTCGGGGAACTTCGACGTCGACGACGACGCGGACGTGCGCATCGTGGGCAACAGCGTCAACGCCTACACCGGCCGCTACCTGCGGGCGGGCGCCGACGTGGACGGCGACGGTACCGGCGACATGCTCTTGGCCGCGCCCTACCAGAGCAGCGGCGCGCCCTACTCCGGCACGGCGTACCTGGTCCACGGCGGACTGGTCAACGACATCGACACCACCGACGCCGACGGCACGTACACCGGCGAGGCCAGCGGCGACTACGCGGGGGAGGAGCTTGCCATGGGCGACATCGACGGCGACGGTCTGGCCGACGTGGTGCTCGGCAGCTACGGCAACAGCGGCGGCAGCTACGCCGGCGCGGTGTACGTGATCTACGGGCCCGCCAGCGGCGCGGTGGCGCTGTCCTCGGCCGACGAGTTGATCCGCGGCGACTACGCCAACCAACAATTCGGGCTGGGCCTGGCGGTGGGCGACGCGGACGGCGACGGCACCGGAGAGTTGCTGGTGGGTGCCATCGGCGACCGGGGTGGCGGTGCCTCATCCGGCGCCGCCTACCTGTTCTACGGCCCCATCGCCGCGTCGACTGCCACCGACGCCGACGCGAGCTTCGAGGGTGCTTCAGGCGGAGACCAGGCCGGCGAGGGGCTGTGCATCGCCGACCTCGACGGCGACGGCTTCGCGGAGCTCCTGGTCGGCGCACCCGCGGAGTCCACCGGGGGTGCCGCGGCGGGCGCGGTGTTCCTCGTCACCCCCGACAACTGAGGCGGCTTGCTGCCTGGGCGGCTAGGGTACGCCATGCTGTTCTTGATGTTTGCTTGCGACGGTGAGCCGGTCGACACTGCCCCCGTCGACTCGGGCGAGCCCCCGGTGGTCGAGGAAGAGTGTGCAGAAGCCGAGGCTCGCCTTGGCTACCGGGCCTGTGTTCACCGCGTCGACGACGAAGACACGTTCAACGGGGTGACGATCAGTTCCTCCTCGGTGGACCAGCTCCGGGTGGGCAAGTACATGGTGCCTGCCACCAACGACGCGCGGCTGCCGGGGATGTTCCTCGACGTCAACGCCTTCCAGCTCCACTACGACTTTCTCACCACCGCCTTCCCGGAGACCTTCGCGGGGCTGACGACGTCGCAGTACGAGAGCCTGATTCTCTACCCGGAGAGCCGGGAGTTCTACGCGGGCACGATTTCACTCTACATCACCGACGCCGGTGTGTTCTACGGCTTCACGGTGTGGGACGACCCCGCCGACGCCAGTTCCACCCTCACGATGGACCAGGTGGCGGCCGCCTACGACGACCTGCAGGGCCGCTTTGGCCTCGACGAACTGGCCTGGGTGCCCAACTCCGAGAACCAGCAGGCGGCGGCGCTGACGTGGACGGATGCGCCCTTCCGCATCGAGAACCCCGCGGAGGTGGCCTACGAGAGCTACAACCCGGGCGACGCCTACGGCTACCTGCGGCTCTTCACGCTGGAGGAGTTCATCACTGCCGAGGAGGAAGCAAGTTTTTCGTGGCAGGACATCCTGGTGATCGAGGAGGCCCCGGAAGACATCGAGCGGCCCGCGAGTGGCATCGTCACCGGGTCGCGGCAGGGAACGCTGTCCCACCTCAACGTGCGGTCCTCGTCGCGCGGGACGCCGAACTGCTACATCCAGGAGCCGCTGGCGGCCCTCGCCGACTGGAAGGACCAGCTGGTCCACTTCACCTGCGGCGAGAGTGACTACGAGGTGGAGGCCGCCACCGAGGCCGAGGCCACGGCGTGGTGGGACGAGCTGCGACCGGACCCGGTGGAGGTGTGCCCGCCCAACGTCACCGAGACCGAGATGCCGGGGCTGCTCGACATGGACACGACCACAAGTGAGTCGCGACACAATAACATCTGCACTTGGGGCACGAAGGGCAGCAACCTCGCGACGCTGTACCAGCGCATCGGCGCGGACTGGCAACTCGACGGCTTCGTGATTCCTTTCTCCGCCTACCAGCGGTTCATGGACGAGGGGACGTGGACGGTGGACCTCGGCGACGGGCAGGGGGCGGCGGAGCACAGCCTCCAGGAGACGATCATCGCCTGGCACCAGGACGAGACCTTCCTCAGCGACGCGGCGGCGCGGCGGGAGATGCTCGGGCAGCTGGAAGAGGCGATGATGTCGGCGCCGATCCCGGCCGACGTGGAGGCGGCCATCTTCGCGCGGGTGCTCGAAGTGTTTGGCGACCCCGAGATCGCCGTGCGGTTCCGGTCCTCGTCCAACGCCGAGGACGACCTGTTCTTCACCGCCGCGGGCATCTACGAGTCGCACACCGGCTGCCTCGCCGACGACCTCGACGGCAACAGCACGGGCCCGTCCCACTGCGACGCCGACGAGGACGACGACGAGACCGTCGTCGACGCGGTCCGGGCGAGTTGGGCGACGCTGTGGGGCGTGACCGCCTGGGAGGAGCGCTCCTGGTACAGCATCGACCAGACCCAGGTGGCGATGGCGCTCCTGGTGAACCCCAGGTCCAACAACGAGATGGCCAACGCCATCGCCTTTTCCGGCAACCCCAACGACGGCGGCGACGACCGCTACCTGGTGCAGGCGCAGCCGGGCGAGTTGGAGGTGGCCTCCGCCGAGGCGGGCGTGTACCCCGAGTCGAACCTGCTCACGCTCACCGACGGCGACGTGGTCGACATCTACCGGGTGAGCGAGAGTTCCACGGGCGAGATCGCGCTGAGCGATGCCTACCTGGAGGAACTGGGAAGCGTGTTGTGGACGGCCAACGAGGTCTTCCCGCTCGATTACACCGTCCCCGAGGGCTACAACGTCATCTGGGACACGGAGTGGAAGGTCCTCGAGGACGGTCGCCTGAGTGTGAAGCAGATCCGTCCATTCCTCCGCGCCGAGTAGTCAACCCCCAAACGAAGGAAACCCCGCCGATGCTGATTCTACTTTTTGCAGAGCTTCGCGTTTTTTGCGGACTTCAAAATCC
>CAYHRZ010000521.1:0-4121 GCA_964359125.1 uncultured Klebsiella sp.
GCGCCGGACCGAACGGGAGACGAGTGCCCGCACGGCCGAGGAGCACGACGGCATCGTGGTGTCGATGGACGCGATGCAGGTGTACCGCGGCCTCGACGTGGGCACCGGCAAGGTCTCGGTCGACGATCGCCGCAGGGTGGAACACCGCAACATCGACGTGCGCGACCCCGACGAGACGTTCTCCGCGGCCGACTTCGTGGCCGAGGCGGAGGTGGCGATCGCCACCGGGCGACCGGTGGTCCTCTGCGGGGGGACACCCTTCTACCTGCGCGCTTTCTTGTTCCCGCTGGTCGCCGCGCCTCCGGTGAACGCGGCGTTGCGCGCCGAGTTGGAGGCGCTGGAGGATCCGCACCCGCTACTGGCGGCGGTGGACCCGGTGCTCGCGGCCCGGTTGCACCCCAACGACCGGGTACGGGTGGTCCGGGGGCTGGAGTTCCACCGGCTCACCGGGCGGCCGCTGTCTTCGGCGCACGCCGACGATCCCCGGAATCGTCGCGATGCCGAGGTGATCTTGCTCGACGCCGACGACTTGCCGGAGCGTATCGACCGTCGTGTTCTCGAGATGGTCGACCAGGGCTACGTCGCCGAGACGGCGCGGGTGCTCGAGCGGTATCCCCGCGAGGTGAAGCCGCTGTTGTCGTTCAGCTACCGTCACCTCGTCGCCCACGTGCTCGACGGGCTGCCGCTCGCCGAGGCGGTGGCGCTCACCCAGCGCGATACGCGGCGTTTCGCCCGGAAGCAGCGGAGCTTTTTCCGGAGTCTGGGCCTGGAGCCGGCGGGGCGCGTGCCCCCGTCCCCGGCCCCGCCACGACCGTAGCGGCGCGATTCGTCGTGCGTCGGGCCCCTCCGCCGCGCCATGAATGGTGCATCTAGGACAGTTTCTTGCAGGCACGTGCCAGGGACGCCTGCTCCGCCGCGGCCGATTCCTTGTTACCTCCGCCGCCCATGGAACTGGTCCTCGACTTCGAGCGCCCGCTGGTGGAGCTACGGCGCCGGATCGAGGGGTTGCGGCAGGCGGAGCTCGCTCAGGGCATCGACCTCGCGGCGTCGATCCGCGAGCTGGAGCGCCAGGCCGACGCGCTGTCGGGCCAGATCCTCGCGAACCTGTCGCCCTGGCAACGAACGCTTCTGTCGCGACACCCCTCGCGCCCCTACACCCTGGACTACGCCGCCGCCTGGCTCAGCGAGGCGGACGAATTGCACGGCGACCGAAGCGGTTTCGACGACCAGGCCATCGTGGGCGTGGTGGGCACCTTCCGTGGGCGGAGCACGATGCTCATCGGCCACCAGAAGGGCCGGACGACCAAGGAAAACGTCGTCCGCAACTTCGGCATGGCCCTGCCCGACGGCTACCGCAAGGCGTTGCGGCTCATGCGCCTGGCCGAGCGTTTCGGACTGCCCATCGTCACGCTGATCGACACGCCGGGCGCGTACCCGGGGCTCGACGCCGAGGCTCGAGGGCAGGCCGAGGCCATCGCCCGGAACATCATGGAGATGGCCACCCTCGCGGTGCCCGTGGTGTGCTGCGTCATCGGTGAGGGGGGGAGTGGCGGCGCGTTGGCGCTGGGCGTGGGGAACCGGGTGCTGATGTTGGAGAACGCCACCTACTCGGTCATCTCTCCGGAGGGCTGCGCCGCGATTCTCTGGCACGACCGGGCGGAGGGACCACGGGCCGCGGAGGCGCTCCGCCTCACGGCCGCCGACTGCCACCGCTTCGGCGTGGCCGACGAGATCGTCCCCGAACCCAGCGGGGGCGCGCACCGGTCGCCGGGAGCATCGATCGCGGCCCTGGGCGAGGCGGTCGGGGCGGCACTGGAGGCGCTGTTGCCCCTCGACGCCCGCGCGCTGAGGGACCAGCGCTACGCCCGGTTCCGGGCGCTCGGTGCCTTCGAGGACAGGGGGTGATCCGGTCGGGACTCGTCCTGCGGGTACCGGGCGACAAGTCGGTGTCGCACCGGGCCGTCATGTTTGGTTCGCTGGCCAAGGGCACCACGAGGATCCGGGGACTGCTCGACGCGGAAGATGTTGGGCGAACGCTGGAAGCGGTGCGCCGTTTGGGCGCGACGGTCACCCCGGTGGCACGCGAGTTGTGGGTCAGCGGCGCGCCCTGGCGCGACGCGGGCGAGATCGACTGCGGGAACTCGGGCACCACCGCCCGCCTGTTGTTGGGCGCGTTGGCCCCGCGGGCGGGCGCCACGCTCTCCGGCGACGCGTCGCTGTCACGACGCCCCATGATGCGGGTGATCGGCCCCTTGCGGCGCATGGGCGCCGAGATCGACGGTGGCCCCACCCTGCCGGTCCGTGTCCGCGCGGCGGAGTTGCAGGGCATCGAGCACCGGGCCGAGGTGGCGAGCGCCCAGGTCAAGTCGGCCGTCTTGCTGGCCGGTACCTGCGCGCACGGGAGCACGGTCTACGAGGAGCCGGTGCCCACCCGGGACCACACCGAGCGCATGTTGCGCGGGATGGGCGCCGTGATCGAGTCGGCGCCCGGCCGGACGGTGGTGCGTGCGGGCGCGCTGCGGGCGGCCGACATCACCGTCCCGGGCGACATCTCCTCGGCCGCCTTCTGGATGGTGGCGGCGGCGATCCACGAGGGTGCGACGGTGGTGATCGAGGGCGTGGGGCTGAACCCCACGCGGACGGGCATCATCGGCGTGTTGCGGCGCATGGGCGCGCGCGTCGAGGTGGAGGATCACGGCGGTATCGAACCGGTCGGCACGGTCCGGGTGACGGGCTCTGGCCTGAGGGGGACGACCATCGAGGGGGCCGAGGTGCCCACGCTGATCGACGAGCTACCGGTGATCGCGGTGGCGGCGGCGTTTGCCGAGGGGATCACGCGGGTGCGCGACGCCGCCGAACTCCGGGTGAAGGAGTCGGACCGGGTTGCGGCGGTGGTGGAGGGTTTGGCGGCGGTCGGCGTGGCCGCCGAGGCTCGGCCCGACGGCTACGAGGTCGAAGGCGGCGGGGCGACCGGTGGGGCCGTCCACACGCACGGCGACCATCGCCTGGCCATGGCGTTCTTGGTGGCCGGCCTGCGAGTGCCCGTGGAGGTGTCGGAGGTGGCGTCGATCAACACGAGCTACCCGGGTTTCCTCGCCACCCTTGCCGAGGTCCGGGCGTGATGGAGATCGCGATCGCGGTCGACGGCCCGGCCTCGTCTGGCAAGGGCACGGTCGCCCGCCGGGTTGCCGGGGAATTGGGCTACCAGTACGTCGACACCGGCGCGATGTACCGCACGGTGGGACTCTACGCGCAGCGGCAATCGGTGGACCTCGCGGACGCCCTCGCCGCCGCCGCGGTGGCGCGCGGCATCCGCTTCGCCTTCGCGTTCCGCGACAGTGCACTGGTCGTCCTTGCCGACGGCGAGGACGTGTCGGCGGCGATCCGGGGCGAGGCGGTGGGCGCGGCCGCGAGCGCCGTGGCGGTTCACCCCGAGGTCCGCGCCGCGCTGCTCGGACTCCAGCGCGGGCTCGGCGTGGCGGGGCGCGTGGTCATGGACGGTCGCGACATCGGCACCGTGGTGCTCCCCGGCGCTCAACTCAAGGTGTACCTCGACGCCTCCCTCGACGAGCGTGCCCGTCGCCGTCACGCCGAACTCCCTGGGCGCAGCTACGCGGACGTGCGCGCCGAGCTCGCTGCCCGTGACGCGCAGGACATGCACCGAGCCACGGCACCGCTGCGCCCGGCCGACGACGCGGTGGTCCTCGACAGCACCCGCCTCACGATCGACGAGGTGGTGGCCGAGGTGGTCCGCCTGGCCCACGAGCGGCGTGGGCAATGACCCCGGCGATCCTGGGTGGCGCCTGGTGCGTAGGGTGGGTGGCCGGTTCGCAGGGAGCGGCCCCCGCGCCGGGTTTGCGGGCCGGTCCACGGGACCCGCGTGGGTCGCGGCCGTACACCGTTGGTGTCGCGACAAGTAAGTCGACACCCAAGTCACCGAAAATCTGACACCCACCCACCCTATGCCACCAGAAATCGGACAAGTCGCGCTCCCGGGGCCGCCGCTGCGCAGCCGACCCCCGGGAAAACCACGGTTTGTCCGTTGGCATGGGCGGCTCGGCGCGGCCGACTGTGGCGGGTTGTACGATTTCCTGCGGCTTAGGGTCGGCCCCTGTCCGATT
>CAYHRZ010000522.1:0-4115 GCA_964359125.1 uncultured Klebsiella sp.
CATGACCCACGACGAGACGGGCGACATGGTCGGCCTCTCCGGCGCCGCCGTCCGCAAGCGCATCGCGACATTCCGGTCCGCCCTGCGCGACAACCCCCCGCCCTGGATGGAGGCCCCGTGACCCACGTCTCCACGCTCAAGCTCCACCAACTCCGGCTCGGCGAACTCCCCGCCGCAGAAGCGACACGCCTGCGAGGGCACGTCGAAGGCTGCGCGCTCTGCCGGTCGCGCCAGGCGCACCAGCAGCAGACACGGCGCGAGTTCGAAGCCCTGCCCGAGCCCCTGGCGCTCTCCCGCCCTCGCTGGCAGCGGGTGGTGGTCGTCGCGGCGCCGCTCCTGGCCGCGGCGCTGGTGCTGTTTTCCCTGCTGCCGAGCCTGCAGACCGACGGGCACCCGGTCGGCCCGGCTCCAGGCACCGAGGCGCCCTCCAGCCTCCCAGCGCCGGCCGCCGCAGACGCGGTGCAGGTGGAGGCAGTCGAGCCGGTCGCCGAGTCCCCCGCGCCCGCGGTGCCCGGGCCCACGGGCGGCAATACGGCTCCCACCACGCCGTCCCCCGAGCCCACCACGCGGACGAAGGGGGCGACCATCCCCCGGCTGGAGGCCTGGGTGATGGCGGGCGACAGCGAGCGCCCGCTCTACGCCGGCGAGGTGGTGGGGCCGGGCACCCGCGTACAGCTTCGGTACGACGCCCTGGGACGGAAGTACGCGACCTTTGCCGGTCGCGACAAGAGCGGGGTCGTCGAGGTGTACGCCACGGTCGCCAACGAGGGGCGCGGCCTGGCCACGGCGCCCTTCGCGCTCACCCTCGACTACACCCCCGGCGATCAAGTGTTCTACGTGTTTCTGAGCGATCACCGCCCGAGCCCGGGCGATGTCAACTCCGCGCTGTCCGCCACGCCGGTGCGAATGCGCGGCGCTATCGTGACGTCCCTGACGGTGCAGAAGGACTGACGTTGACCCTCTGGCTCGCCTCCCTCGCCTCCGCGGCTGTCCTCCGGCACGCGCTGGTGGTGGGCGCCAACGTGGGCGGCAGCGGGTTGGAACCCCTTCGCTACGCCGAGACCGACGCCCAACGCTTCGCGGACCTGCTGGTGGAGTTGGGCGGCTTCGACCCGGTCTACGTCACCGTGCTCTACGCCCCCAGCGAGGCCGAGCTCAAGGCCGCGCTGCACGCCCACGGCGAGACCGCGCGCAGCTTCGACGACGACCTCTTCCTGTTCTACTACTCTGGCCACGCCGACGCCCGCGGCCTGCGGGTGGGCGCCGAGATGTACGGCTTCGAGGCCCTGCGGGGCGACATCCGGGCCATGGACAGCGAGGTGAAACTGGGCGTGCTCGACGCCTGCCGCAGCGGGACCATCACCCGCCTCAAGGGCGCCCAACTCTCGCAGCCTTTCCTGGTCGACGACCGACTCGCCGCCGAGGGCGAGGCGTGGATCACCGCCGCCAGTGCCGACGAGACAGCGCAGGAATCTGACGTACTTAGGGGTAGCTTTTTCACGCACTACCTCATCTCGGGCCTCCGCGGCGCCGCCGACGACGACGACGGCGCGGTGACCCTCGACGAGGCCTACGACTACGCCTACGCGCGGGTGGTGGACCACACCGGGGGCACCGACGCCGGCGTGCAGCACCCGAACTACGACTACCGGATCACCGGCGAGGGCGCCCTGGCGCTCACGCGCATCGACAAGGGCCGCGCCAACATCACGCTCCCGCCCGAGGTGAGCGGCCAGGTGACGGTGATCCGCCTGCCGGACCGCACGCCCGTGGCCGAGGTGGCGAAGACCGCCGGGACGCCGGTGACCCTGGCGCTGGCGCCCGGCACCTACAAGGTGCGCGTGGTCGAGGGAAAAGAACTCCGGGAGGCGGAGGTCATGCTCGCCGACGGCGCCCGCGTGCCCGTGGGACAGCTCGCTGCGGTGCGTCCGGAGGCGTCGAAGGGCAAGGGCGCCGTCTACTTCGACAGCAAGGAACTCGAACGCCTCGCGACCGTGCACCAGGGCGCCTGGGAGAAGGCGGTCAACCCCGGCGACTTGCGCCACTCGCCCCTGGTCGCGGGTGGCATCTCCGCGCTGGTGCCGGGCGGGGGCCAGGTGTTCAACAAGGAGTGGACGAAGGGCGCGCTGATGCTGGGTGGCACTTTCCTCCTCTTCGGCGGCAGCGTCGGCATCCCCGACGACGCCTTCTTCTCCGGGTCGATCACCGGGGCGGACCCACTGGCCCTCGGCGCGGCGATGCTCTACGGCGCCTCGGTGGCCGACGCGGCGTGGAACGCGCGGCGCTACGAGGAGCACCGTCCCCGCGGGGGCGGGACGGTTTCGACCTACGCGGGTTGGGATCCCGGCGTGGGCGCCACGTCGCCCTACATCGCGGGCCTCTCGGGCGAGTGGCTGGTGCACCCGAACGTGGGGATCGGCCTCGACCGGGTGGGGTGGACGCGCAGCGACGAGACCGAGGCGCGCTGGAATTTCGGCAGCCGGGTGTCGTTCGCCATCGACGGCGAGAAGGTCCGACCCTCGCTGGTGCTGTCGGCCGGGGGACGGGTGATCGACGAAGGCGCGCCGGGGGGCGAGTTGCAGGGCGTGGACGGGCCAGCCGGTGCATCGACCGACGACGGCTCGCGCGCGGCCGAGAACCGCCTGGTGGGCGTCGTGGGCGCGGGCCTGGAACTCCGCTGGTACGTCACGCCGCGCTACTTCGTAGAAGCGGGCTTCCGAACGGAGATGGAGGACGCCGATGCCCGGTTCGTGGCCGGCGGAGGGATCGGCTTGCACCTCGGCGACTGAGGGGTCGGTTGCTTGTCAAGAAATTGTGGGGGCCCCCTTGTCCTCCCCCGTCAAGCGGTTGTAAACTGAAGTTGACCACGGAGGTCAAATGACCACTTCTCACGCCAACGACGCAGTGGGTCTCCCCTACAAGCCCGAGCCACCCCGCCCGGTGGAAGCGGCCGACCTCGAGGAGTTCCACGACCGCCACCGCCGGGACACCTACTGGGCGCGCGTGTCGCTCCTGGTGGTCATCTTCGGCATGCTCGGCTTGAACCTCTGGATCGTCAGCGAGATGCAGGTCGCCCTCACCACCGACATCGACGCGTCGCGGATGGCGATGTCGGCCACCCACGACGAGACGCTGAGCCGCCTGGAGGCCCTCGACGCCCGGCTCGCGGCGATCGAGGCGCGGTTACCGGTCCCGGCGGTGGCGTCGGCGGAGTAGCGACCCGCCCCCGCGACTACACCACCACGCTCTCCCGGTAGACGCCAAACACCGTACGCAAGCTGTCGGCGATCTCGCCCAGCGACACCTTCGCCTGGACGGCGCCGAGGATCAGCGGTACGAGGTTGTCGCGACCGGCAGCGGCCTCTTCGATCGCCTCCAGGTGTCCCCTCACCTCGCCCGCGCTTCTTGCCGCCTTGAAGGCCGCCAGCCGCGCGAGCTGGGCCGCCTCCACCGCGCGATCCACGCGGAGCAGGCCCTCCACCGGGGGCTCGGGCTCCACGAACTCGTTGACGCCCACGATCACCGACTGCTTGCGCTCGACCGCCAACTGCGCCGCGTAGGCCGCGTCCTGGATCTCCCGCTGGGGAAAGCCGCGCTCGATGGCGGCCACCATCCCCCCCATGGCATCCACCTCGGCGATGAGCGCCTGGGCTTCGGCCTCGATGCGGTCGGTTTCCCCCTCTACGACGTAGCTGCCGCCGAAGGGATCGGGGTGCCGGGCCAGGCCGGACTCGTGGGCGATGACCTGCTGCGTGCGCAGCGCCAGCCGGGCGGAGGACTCGGTGGGCAGCGCGAGTGCCTCGTCCTTGCCGTTGGTGTGCAGCGACTGCGTGCCGCCCATCACCGCCGCCAAGGCCTGCAGCGCCACGCGCACCACGTTGTTGTCGATCTGCCGCGCGGCGAGCGTGCTGCCCCCCGTCTGCGTGTGGAAGCGCAACATCAGCGACTTGGGGTCCTTCGCGCCGAAGCGGTCCTTCATGGTGACAGCCCAGATCCGACGCGCCGCGCGGAACTTCGCCACCTCCTCAACGAAGTCGTTGTGGGCGTTGAAGAAAAACGACAACCGCTGGCCGAACTGGTTCACGTCCAGGCCCGCGTCGATCGCCGACTGTACG
>CAYHRZ010000523.1:0-4099 GCA_964359125.1 uncultured Klebsiella sp.
TGGTTGATGGCGGGCGCCATGATGTTGCCAGCATGGCCGCCCGCCCCAATAAGCCCCCAACCGATAGACACGTCATCCGCCCCGAGCGCTCAGGTTACGTAGCTGCATGGCGTCCCAAACCCATGCTCAGTCAATGCCCCGTCTCCCTCTCCGTGTACGGACGGGAAGATCCCTTCCCTTAGGGAAAAAGAGGGGGGGTTCACTCTACATGTGTCCGCACTGGCAATCGGACTTGCCCAGCAGCCGCTCGCAGTACGGAACGTTGCCGCTGAGGACCTCGTTGCCGTCCTTGATTTCGGTGAGCACCAAGTCGCCGGACCGGACCTCACGATCCTCCGCGACGTCGACGAGTCGCGCGTGCGCGCTGAGCCGGCGGGTGATCTCCATGTCGACTTGGTCGTCGGTCACGGGGGCCAGCGGGTAGCGAATCTTGAGGCCGGTGTAGTTCTGGGCCTCGAGCTCGGGCTTCACCTGGATGGCGATGACGAAGTTGAAATCGCCCGCGCCCAGCGGGTCCGCGTGCTCCACCGTGGGCTGGCCGAGGAACTCGAGTTCCTTCGCGGCGGCCTGGAACCGCATGTTCATCAGGTCGCTGGCGACTTCGCTACGGAGTTGCTTCCCATAGCGATCTTCCAGGAGCTTGCGCGGCGCCTTGCCGGGGCGGAACCCCGGGATGCGCACGCGGCCGGCCAGCGTCTTGAAGGCGGCGTCGAGCTTGCGGTTGACCTCGCTGCCGGGGATCGTGAAGCGAATGCGCTTCTGGACGGGGGAAACCTGCTCAATCTCAAAGGACATGGAATCGCTTCCGGGCTGGATGGGTGCGAGAAGGGGGAGTTGAACCCCCACGGGTTTCCCCACCGGATCCTAAGTCCGGCGCGTCTGCCAGTTCCGCCATTCTCGCGGGGAGGGCGCATAGGCCGGATGGGAAAGTGGTGGGCCCTCCGGGGATCGAACCCGGAACCTGCGGATTAAGAGTCCGATGCTCTACCAATTGAGCTAAAGGCCCGTGTGAACAAGTTTTTTGGACTTGTGTAATGGTGGGGTGGCTGACGGGACTTGAACCCGCGACCACCGGAGCCACAATCCGGTGCTCTACCAACTGAGCTACAACCACCACGCGGCCGGGAGTTGCCACCCGGAAGCGAGCCGCCTTCTAATGCCGAAGGGGTTCGGCGGCAAGGGGGGCGACTATGAAGCCTGGGAGGTCGGGCCCAAGTCCGGGTGGGAGAGCGCAGGCGGCGGCGAGTTCTGGGCCTACCTCTGCCCGCAGGAGCGAGTCGAGATCCAGGGGTTCGCCGGTGGCGGCCCGCGACAGCACGAGCGCGCCCACGGCGTCCTCGTCGAGCAGCACGAGGTCCAGGCCAGCCAGCGGCCTCGGCGCGGACGGCGCGAACGAAGCGGGCAGCCAAGGCAGTCCGGGTGACGCCTCCGCCTCGACGTCGCCGCCGTGGATCATCCCCATTTCCACAAGGCGGGCGAGGGGGTCGTCCCAGCCGCGCGGGCCGTCCCAGGGCGCGGGGTCCCACGCCGCGGGCGTGGCGCCATCGGGGGCGGCCGTGGGGTTGGCGCCCGGGGCCAACTCGGTGGACACCGGGACCCAGGGCCAGCGGGGGGCACAGGCCAGGCAGGCCCCCGAGAGGGGGTCGGCGGCTTCGACGAGCCCCAGGAGCGGCCCCGACCAGGGCAGCGCGATGCGCCCGCCGGCCCCGGTCTCGGCGGCGTCCACGCCCGGCACCAGGCCGCCCGGCCAGGCGCGCAGGAAGCCCACCCAGGGTGCCAGCAGGGGGTACCCCCGGGGGTCGAGCAGCACCGCGCCTCCTGGCCTGGCCATGGCGTGTCGCGACATCGGAGCGCGGACCTGCTCGCCCAGCGCGAGCAGCCCGTCCCACCCGATCACGCGGGCGGCGCCCAGCCGCGACAGCCGTCCCAGCGCGTCGCGGCCGATATCGATGGCGTGGGCACCTGCCGCGAAGCGGGTGAGGCGCCCCAGCGCGTCGTAGGTCAGGCTCACCCGGCCGGCGCTGCCTTCAAGTCCCAGCAGGCGGCCGGCCTCGTCCCACGCGTACTGGGCCTGTCCCGCGTCGAGGCCCCAGGCCCGGTCGCCGTCGGCGGACAAGAGCACCTCCACCGGCCGCCCCGCGGCGTCGAGGCGCGCGGACAGGCCGTCCCACCCGCCCGCGCTGGCGCCGGTCCAACTCCACGCCGGGGCGGGGTCCCCGGGTGTCGCGGGCAGCACGGCGTGCAGCGTGCCCCCCTCGTCGCGCTCGAACGTCCAGGGGGATGGCCCCTCGACGACGCTGACCAGCCCGGCGTCGTCGAGCACCCAGGCCGCCCGGCCGATGTGCTCGCCCCGCGCGTCGGTGGCGAGGATCTCGCCGGCGTCCGGGCTCACGTTGCGCCGGATGATCGTCCCGCTCCCGAGTCTCAACAACGAGAGTTCACCGCCGCGGTCGTAGTCGGCCCCCACGGTCAGGCCGCCGGGGCCCTCGGCGCGGATGAGTCGGCCGAGGCTGTCTCGTCCGAAGTCCCAGGTGGCGTCGCCCACCCGGACGACGTCGAGCCGTCCACGCATGTCGCGGTTGATCGCGAGCTCCGCCTCCGGCGTGGCCAGCCGCGACACCAAGCCGGCCGCGTCGCGGTCGATCGACATCGAGTCCGTCCCGGACACGCCCGACACGGCGCCGGCCGCGTCGCGGGCGAGCGTCCAGGTGGCCCCCCCGGCGGTGACGCCGGTCAGTCGCCCGGCGCCGTCGTGGGACAGGGAGAACTGCACGGGACCGGCGTCGACCGCCACCGTGGTGCCGTCCGGTTTCCGTTTCCACCGCAACAATCCGTCGACTTCGGTGGCCCACCCGTGCACCCGGCGCACCGCGCGGTCGGCGACGCGAGCCAGGCGACCCGCGGCGTCGAAGGCCACCGCGGTGGCCTGCCCGGTCGGCGACCGGACCTGCCGCAGCCGGCCCTGCGGGTCGCGGGCGAGGCCCCAGGTTCGCCCGGCGGGGTCCCGGATGCCCGAGAGCCGGCCCGTGCCGTCGCGCATGAACTGCCAGCTGCCGCCGGTGGTGCCGCGCACCTGCACGATGTCGTCGCCCTGCCGGACGACGTTCCCCTGCTGCGCGTCCGGCGCCTCGACGCCCACCAGCCGACCCAGAGCGTCGCGGCGGAGGACCCATCGTCCGCCCGCCGCGTCGACGACGGCCACGGCGCGGCCATGCTCTCGTTGCACCCGCCACGTGCCGCCTACGGCGTCGGCGACGGTGGTGAGCCGCCCGTCGCTGTCCCGCTCGATGCGCAGCTCCGCCTGGGTGCCGCGCTGCAGTCGCGACACGCGGCCGGCGGCGTCCCGCGCCGCGAGGACCACCTGCGCGCCGCGCGTCACCGACTGGGCGTTGCCGAGGGCGTCGACTTCTCGACGCGTGCGTCGGCTGGTGGGGTCGGCGATCCACTCCACGGCCCCGGCGGCTCCCCGCGTCAGCGTCCACGCGGATCCGTCGACTTCAAGTCGCGACCACCGGGTGCCTGCGTACGCCAGGCGTGCCGCATCTCGGCCTTCTTGGCGCACCGTCAAGAGGCGACCGGCGTCGTCACGAAGCAGCGAAACGTCGCCCCCGGTCGGGGCCTTCCAGCCCGCCAGTCGGCCGTCGACGAACGCCAACGCCACCCGGTTGCCCGACGCGTCCGCCACCCCCTCGTCGTCCAGCGCCCAGGATGTGTCGCCCGGGGCCAGCAGGCGGGCGCCGGTACCGAGTCGCGTGCAGCGCCACGTGCCCCCGTGGCCGGAGGTGCCGTCGGCGTCGAGGCGGAGGGCGGCGCCGTCGTCCCAGCCGATGCTGCGGAGCGTGCGACCCTCGTAGGTGTACCTCGTCCGGCGCCCGTCTACGGCGACGGCTCGTAGCTGGAGACCATACTTGTCGTACTGCACCTCGCGCCCGCCGGCGGTCCGGCCACGGGCGTCGGGAACCCCGTCGACGTCGAGGAGTTCGACCCGGGCGCTGCCCGACGACATGCCTCTGAATCGCCCGTCCGCGTCGCGAGTGACCACGAGGCGCCGCCCGTCGAGCACGCGGAAACAATAGGTGAAATACGAATGTTGCTCGTG
>CAYHRZ010000524.1:0-4071 GCA_964359125.1 uncultured Klebsiella sp.
TCCGGCCGCTGCGCGCGCAGCGGCGGGGCGAGCAGACCTGCAGAATCGCTGTTGCGGTGGCGGGAGCCTCGCCCCGGACACAACTCGCCCAGACCCCAGGTCTCTCGCCGTTGTGACCGCCCGCGGGCCCGGCAGCCCGGTTGTCCGCAGCGTGGAACTTGTCGACGGGCTGGCGGGTGCCTACCCCCGCCGCCGTGAAGATCCCCGTTGCCCTCGGATGGCAGATCGTCCTGCACGTGTCGGACCGGCGGGCGCTCGCCCCGTCGGCAGCGCGACGTCGCGCCCTGGCGCGAGTTCTCGCCCGGCTGGGCGATGCATTTGGCGTCTACGCCTGGTGTGCGGCCGACAATCACCTCCACGTCGCAGCGTTCTGCACCCACGAGCAAGCGCGTGAACTCGCTCGGCGCCTGCAGATCGCGCTTCTCCGAAGCCTCGAACTCGACGTTTCGTTCGAGCGGCCGCGCCTCACGGCGATCAACGACGCCGCGCACGCCCGCTCGGTGCTCACCTACATTATCGGTCAGGCCACCCACCACTGCGCCCGACAGGACGACGTTCACGAGGGCAACTGCATCCATGACCTCGTCGGCGCCCGTGTGATCGCGCCGTGGTTGCCGGTCCGGGTGCGCGAACACTTCCCGCGCGTCACCAGAGCCCAGTTGTTGGCGCCCCTGGGACTAGAGGGGTTCGTCGACCAGGGTGGTCTCGATGCCGAGGCCACGGCGGCCGCCTTCGCACTCGGCTCGCTCGGGGGCCGGTCCGACGAGGTGCTCGCTGCTCGGCGGGCGACGATCGCTGTCGCGACAACGTACACGCAAGTGGCGATCGGCGCGGCGCTCGGTGTCGACGAGCGCACGGTCCGGCGGCTCACGCGTGGCGAGCCCCCGGCGGCACATGTCGTGGCGCTCCGACGACAGATCGGGCTTCGCACGGCGCTCCTGAGTCGCCCGGGCTCGTTGGTGGTGAGCGATAGGGCGGCGCCGGCGTACCGGAACTAGCGGTTCGCTCGCAGCGCGGCGTGCAGCGCACGGCGAGTCGCGCAAGAAAGGGACCGGATGCAGCCATGGGCGGGGCCGCGGCAACGGCGGCGGCGGCGGCGGCGGCGGCGGCGATGTCGCGACATAATACGTTCGAAAAGGGGACACAACGCGTCCAGACCCCAGGTCTCAAGCCGACGTGTCCGCCCCACGGCCGGGAGCCGTCGTCACCCGCGGGAACCCGCGCGCGGGTGGGCTGTCGGAGGGCTCATGCTCGTCCTCCTCCTGGCCCTCGCCTGTGCGTCCTCGGCGGCGGACCCGCCGCTGCCGCTTGCCCCGGCGTCGCTCGCCGACGCCGGGGCACTCGCGTGGACAGTGCCCCAGGCGTCGCCGTTCGGTCTCGCGCTCGCAGAGTCGGCCCGCGACTACCTGGGGCGGCCCTACACCTTCGGTGGCCGCGGCAAGACGCTCGACTGCATGGGGCTGGTGTTCCGCGCCTGGACCGACGCCGGCGGCGGACCGTGGCGCTCGCTCTCCGTGAACCCCACGGAGTTGGTGGCTGGAGGCAGCCTAGGCGTCCCGGTGCCCGGCGCCAGCCCGGTGCCATCGGCAGCGATCGTCACCGCCCCGCTCACGGTGGGGGACGTGCTCTTCTTCCTCACACCCAAGGAGAACCCGGCCGAGCCGAGCCTCGTTGCGCTGGACGGCACGCCGCTGTGGGTGTGGCACATGGGGCTGTACGCTGGCGGCGACGACAAGACGTTCGTCGTGGGCGACCACTTCGCCGGCCGGGTGGTGGAGACCGAACTATCCACGTACCTCGAGGCCCACCCCGAGTACGTGGCGGTCTACGCGGTGCGCGCCGGGATCGGGCCCGCAGCACGCTGAACCCGTACCGCTGCGCCGCGCTCCCGCGCCCGGACCTACGAGGTCGCGACCGGCGGGTCGGGCTCCCAGCCCTCGTAGAGGTCGTCGACGGCGACCTCGATGCCCACGCTCCCCAGCGCCACCACGCTGCCCGGGCCGTACTCGCGCAGTTCCCAGAGCCCCGCGGCGTTGAGGCTGAACACGTCGACGTGGGCGCGGGTGGACTCCACCAGCACGTACTGGCGCAGCGTGGGAATCCTCCGGTAGTGCTCGAACCTCTCGCCGCGGTCGTAGGCAGCGGTGCCGGTGGACGACACCTCGAAGAGCACCGTGGGGTTCACGGCGGCGTGCGGATCCTCGGCGTCGGGCTCGCGCCGCCCACACACGACGGAGAGGTCGGGGTAGGTGGCGAGCGACGTGGCCGCCACGCGGATGCGCTGGTCGCTGTCGTAGGGCTGGCAGGGGCGTCCTCGGAGGGCAGCAAACATCAACCCGGTGAGATTCACCTTCACCTTCGCGTGCGCCATGGTGCCGCCCGCCATCGCGAGCACCATGCCCTCGCAGAACTCGTGGCGCTGCTCCGACGTAGCCTCCAGGGCGAGGTAGTCGGCGTAGGAGAGGCGTTGGACGGCGACGGCGGGCATCGGGCAAGAATAGCCCCGCCGACCGAGCGCCGAAAATCCCGCTTGACGAACTCACTGACCGGTTTATTATTCTGGTCACAGAGCCCGCCGTGCCCATCGAAGCCGCCAAGCAGTCTCGCATCCTCGACGCCGCCGGCGAACGTTTTGCCCGCTTCGGCTTCAAGAAGACGTCGATCGACGAGATCTCGAAAGACGCGGGCGTGGGCAAGGGCACGGTGTACTTGGTGGCCCAGAGCAAAGAGGACCTGTTCTACCAGGTGGTCCACCGGGAACTGCGCGAGTGGGTCGGGCTGGTGTCGTCGATCGTCGATCCCCGGCGCCCCGCCGACGAACTGCTGGTCGCGGTCACGGCCGCGTCGTGGAGCTACCTCAACGATCGGCCGCTGGTGCGCGACCTCTTGCTGGCCAACCACGACGAGATGTTGCCGCTGTGGACGCAGCAACTGGGCGACCTCCGAACGATCTGCCGCCAGAACACCGAAGAAGTGATCCGCATCGGCATCCGCCAGGGCACCTTCCGCAAGGACCTCGACGTCGAGGCCGCCGCCCGCATCCTCCAGGACATGTTCGTCGCGGGCATGATCTTCGCCTACAAGACCGGCAAGTCCGAGCAGCACCAGCTGCAAGACTCGGCGATCTGCCTAGACCTTCTCCTCACCGGGCTCAAGCCCCGGCCCTAGCTGTCCCCCCGGTGGCGGCCCGGCCGGCCGCCCGGTGTGTTTCCCCACGCCGTCTACTGACCAAACAACCAGAATAGTCAGGAGGTACTCATGTCCAACCCGCTCACCACCCTTGCCGCCTCGCTCGACGACGAAATCCGCGTCCACATCTTCAGCCAGCCGCGCGCCAAGGCCTTTGCCCTCGCCGCCTACGCCGACGCCGAAGACAGCGGCGAGGGGCAGATCTTCGACCTCGCCCTGCACCACGTCCACGAGTCGCGACTCCGCCGCATGCTCGAGATCCACCGCGACGACGAGCGCCGCCACGCGCACATCCTACGGGAGCGCCGTGACCAGCTTGGTCTGGAGGTGCTCGACGTGCCCGAGCGCCTGGCACTGGTGGACCGGCTCTCGGAGGCCGCCGGCGGCGTGCTCGACACCGCGATGAACACCGACGAGCAGGTGGCCGCCGCCTACGCCCTGCTCTACGTCATCGAGGAGCGCGCCCTCGACGAGTTCCAACGCAGCGGCACGGCCCTCGCCCGGGCGGGCGACGTGCAGACCAGCGACCTGTTCTTGTCGATCCGCAAGGACGAGGCGCGCCACCTCCGCTACTGCGAGGCGGTGGGCAAGGCCTACGACCGTGACGGCTTCTGGGCGCGGGTGGACGCCATGCGCGCGGTCGAACTCCGCGTGTACGGCGACCAGCAACGCCAGTGGACGCGCCACCAGTTGGACTCGGGCTACCTGCGCCTCCCGCTGTGGCTCGACGTCGCCGTGCGCCTCTCGACGGCGCTCACGGGTTGGCTCGGCACGCCGGCGCTGCCGCCCCAGGTCGACGACGTGCGGCCGCCGGTTCCCACGGCCGCCGCGGCCTAGGGGTACGCGGGCAGCACGTAGACCATCCCGCCGTTGGCCGCCCCC
>CAYHRZ010000525.1:0-4056 GCA_964359125.1 uncultured Klebsiella sp.
CAAGCTCCTGCGAACCCTGGAGACCGGCGAAGTCCGGCGCGTCGGTGGCGGCGATGTCACGTTCCCCGACGTGCGCGTCGTCGCGGCGACCAATCGCCTCTTGCCTGAGGAGGTCCGGCTCGGTCGCTTCCGCGCCGACCTTTTCTACCGACTCTCTGTCATCGCGGTACGCCTGCCGTCCCTCCGCGAGCGACCCGAGGACATCCCGATCACGGCGAAGGCGGTCGCCGCGAAGGTGGCGCCGGGGCTCGAGATCACGCCCGCGGCCATGAACGCCCTCGTGCAGTATCCCTGGCCCGGGAACGCCCGTGAGCTCCGGAACGTCATCACGCGGGCGCACGTGCTCTTCGGTCCCCGGATCGACCTCGACCACATCGTCTTCGCCCCGTTGGAAGGCTTTGTCCCGCCCCCCACGCCCAAGGGCAACGCCTTCGAGGACGCCGAGCGGGAGGTCATCTTGGACGCCCTGAGGCGGGTCGGGAACAACCGCTCCGAGGCTGCGCGCCTCCTGGGCATCCCCCGGAGTTCGTTCCTCTACAAGTTGAAGCGTACCGGGCTGGACAAGGTATGAAGGGGTCGGTTGCATCAGGGTAGCCAGCCCTGAGCGAGCGCAGGTTTCGCGACCGGCATCTCTGACCTCGCGGCCATCGAGGTCCAGCTGGTTCCCGCGACGACGAGGTGGTCCAACACGTCGATGCCGACCACCCGCGCCACTTCGCAGAGCCGGCGGGTCGCGGCGTGATCCTCGGGCGATGGCTCGGTGTCGCCGCTCGGGTGGTTGTGGGCCACGATGACGGCCTGGGCGCCGAGACGCAGGGCTTGGCTCATGATCCACTGCGGGTCGAAGAGGGTTCGCTCGCGACCGCCGCGGCTGGCACAACCGCAGGCCAGAATAGCACCTGAACGGGACAGGTACATGGCATGCAGTTCCTCGTGTTCTAGCTGTCCCAGCTGCGGCACCAGCCAGGCCGCCGCGTCCCGGGCGGTGTGGACCCGGCTTGGAGCGTCCTCCATGGTGGCGCGCCGGGCGAGGGCAAAGGTGGCGTGTAGCCGGGCTGCCCGGACGGGCCCGCAAGCCGGAACACGCGCCAACGCCGGTGCGGTCGCCCTGCTGATGTTCCCGATGGTGCCGTACTCGGCGAGCAGTCCCCTCGCCGCGGCGCCGCCGACGACGAGTTCGAGCAGGTCGGCGGCACCGAGTTCTTCGGGGCCGGTTTGCAAGTAGCGAGCGTGGTCGATCATGCCGGCCCCGCACAGCACGAGGCGTGCCAGAGTGGAAACGGCGAGAACGCGGCGTCGCAGCGAACCGAGGTGACGGGCGTCGGGCGGGCCGCGACCGACCGCCGTCGGTCGCGAAGCGTCAAGGGCGCGGTTGGCTATGCTCTGGCTCCGCCCGGCCCGAGATAGCGAGCCGACATGTTTCCGACCCTCTACACCATGCGGACCTCGCTGGGTGATCTGCCCTACAACACGTGGGGGCTGCTGCTCACGGTTGCGTTCTTCGCCGCCGCTCTGGTCGTGCACCGGCGATCTTCGCGCGTGGGCATCGATCCGGACAAGATGGTCGGCCTCTACATCATCGCCATCTTGGCTGGCTTGGCCGGGGCGCGTTTGCTGCACTACCTCGGTGCCGAGGGCACGGAGTTCTACGACAACCCGTTGGTATATTTTGACCTTTCTAAGGGTGGGTTTGCCGTCCTTGGGGGCGTGATTGGCGCCGCCGCCCTGGGGGTCGTGTATGGCCTCGTCCGGAGGATCCCGGTATTGAAGATGGCCGACGTCGTCGCGCCTGCAGTCATTCTCGGCATGAGCATTGGCCGGGTGGGATGTTTCTTCGCCGGTTGTTGCCACGGCGCCGTCGTCGAACTGCCGGCGGGTGCGATCGCCGTGCTACCGGAGTCCTTCGGCGGCGGTCAGTTGTGGGTCACCGGTGCACCGCCGTTCTTGTTCGAGATGACCACCCGCGGCGTCGGGCACAACAACGTGGTGGTGCTCGCGACACAGGTGTACGACGCGGTGGTGCTTGCGGGGTTGTTCGCTGTGTTGTCCTGGCTGTGGCATCGACGGCTCTTCGATGGTCAGGTCGCTGGAACCTCCATGGTGCTCTACGGTATTTGGCGGCCGATCGTCGAGACATTTCGGGGCGACGAGATTCGCGGAACGGGCCACTTTGGGGCCCTGACGACGTCGCAAGTGGCATCCGTTCTCGTGTTGGTCGGCGGGCTCATCCTGCTCGCTGTGCAGTTCCGGAGGGGCGTGGCGCCGGAGACACCCTTCGCGCCGACCGACGACGACATCACCCGTGGCTCGGCGCCGCGGATCTAGCCAGGGGTGGCCCAGCGCTGCAGCCAGTCCAAGATCCTTGGGAAAACGTCCTCGTCCGCGGCTTCACCGAGACCAAGGTCCACGTGGCCGTAGCCGGGAACCTCCACGAACGCCGATGGGCCGCCCGTGGCCTCCGCCAGCGTGCGGACCCACGCTGGCCGGCCGATTTGATCCGCGCCGCCCGCGATTCCGAGCGTGGGCGTTTCCACCTCGCCGAACGCCTGCAACCAGTCCCGCTCGCCGTCGGCGCTCTCGAATCGTCCGTGTTTCATCATCCTCGAGAAGTGTTGCATCTCGTCCCGGCTGATGGGCGAGACGACGGTGCGGAGCAGCGCCGCCTCGGTGTCGTCATCGAGATTATCGGGGTTGTACACTCTGTATTGTAGCTGGCCTGGGGTGAGTGGCCCGAGCGCGGCCGCCGCCTCTGCGGCGACGCCGGTCTCGAACCAGAGCAGTGCGGTGCCGCCGACATCGAAGCCCGCCTTGGCCATGCGGATGAGGTCGTCGTCCCCCGAAAACGCGCCTGGACTTGCGACGAGCACGAGCGAGGCGAGATCCCGCGCTCCGCCGCTGGCGGCGTAGATGGCCCCCACCATCCCGCCCATGGAGTGCCCCACGTAGGCCACTCGCCGCTGCCGGGTGATCGCCTGGACGCGCGTCACCGCTGCCGGAACGTCGAACAGGCCATAGTCATCGACCGTCCACCCACTCACCTGCGGGTGCTGGTCCAGTCCCATCCGCGCGTTTCCGTGGCCCCGCAAGTCGAGCAGCCACGGGTCGAATCCTCGTTCGGCCAGCCAGACCGCGAGAGAGTGATCGGCGTCGAGATCCCAGAAACGGTGGTTGCTGGCGATGCCGTGCACCAGGAGGACGGCGGGCCCCTGCCCGGGGTGGTGGTGCAGCGCGACGGTTGCGCCGTCGGCGGTCAGCAATTTCTGGTCCGTGGCGCCCGGGCAAGCGACCGCCTCGACGACAGGTTCGCCTAGGCATGCCGCTAGGCTGGCGAGGGTCACGAGCACGACAGTTTCGGACGTAGCCCGCTCGCAGCGAGCGCGCGGCCGTACGCGGCGCGGTAAGGATCGCCGTCTCGTTCCGGCGCCCCCATGCTGATCCTCGCACCGCTCGCAGCTGCCCTCACCCTCGACGACGCTTGGAGGGCCGCCGAACGGGGAAGCGACGAGGCGGCGCTCGTCGCGGAGCAGTACCGCGCCGCGGCCACCATCCGCGGCGCGGCCTGGTCGCTCGTCTCTCCCAAGCTCGTGTTGCGAGGCAGCTACACGCGGAACGACGAGCAACTCACGTTCGATCCCAGCTCCTTGATCCCCGAGGACTTCTCGGGTCTAGTCGACGCGGGGGACCCGATCGTGGTTCGGCCGTTGCAGTACGCCGACGCGAGCGTCTCGGTGATCCAGCCGTTGTTCTCCGGGACGGCGATTCCTCTGCTGCGCGCCGCGTACGCGCAGGTCGCGGCTGCCGACGCGGATCGGCGCGTCCAGTTGAGGGCGATCCGGAAGGGGGTAGCGACGGCGTTCTGGGGTGCGTTGGTGGCTCGACAAGGCGTGGTCATCGCGTCGGCGGCGAGCGATTCGGCTGAGCGACACCTGGCGCTCGCCCGCGAACTCGGCGCGCTGGTGCGCGCTCCGCGGACCGCCTAACTCCAAGCCGAACTCGCGGCGTCGCGGGCCCGCCGGGAGCGGGCCTCCGCCGAGGAGGGCCGGGCGACAGCGGAGT
>CAYHRZ010000526.1:0-4054 GCA_964359125.1 uncultured Klebsiella sp.
GCGCCGGTGGAGCCGCCCAAGAAGAAGTCGGGCGCGCCGAAGATCGCCTTCGTGGGCCGGGAAGAAGAGCTGGCGTGGATGGCCGAACACGCGGCTGGCCCGGTGGTGGTGAGCGGACCCACCGGCGTGGGCAAGCGCTGGCTGGTGGAACGGGCCCTCGCGGGCGCCACGAATCGCCTCCCCGACTTCGTGGTCGGCGCGGGCTCGGAGGCCGACGCGCTGTACGCCCGCATCGCGCTGGCCGCCAAGGCGGCGGGCGACAAGCGGCTCGGCGAGGCGCTCAACAAGCCCGAGTCGCGACCGGCACCCACTGAGCTGGCCCAGCTCGCGGTCGACAGCCTCGGCAAGCTCGACATCACCCTCGTGATCGACCGGCTCGACGCGGTGCTCCGTCGCGACGGGACCTTCCACCGGGAAGGGCGCTTCGAGCTGCTGCTCCGGGCGCTGCTCGGCGGGCAATACGCCGCCCGGGTGGTGTTCCTCACCGCGATCCGCCCCCGGTTCTACCGCGAGGGCGAGGCGGTTCACCTGCCGGTGCTCGACGTGGCGGGGGTGAAGGGCAAGGAGCTGCACGAGATCTTCGAGGCCTACCGGGTGGAAGACTTCCCCCGCGAGAACTTCGGTCCGATCAGCGACCGCATTCACGGGCACCCGCTCGCCGCGCGCATGTTCGCGGTGGCCGTGCGCGACCCCGAGGCGCGCGAGGAGATCCTGGAGTCGGCGCGCTTCCTCAAGATGGACGACGTGGGGGACCTCGACGCCATCAAGCGCCGCATCCAGAAGACGTTGATGGGGCTCACCGAGCAGGAGCGCCACGACCTGGCCCTGCTCGCGCACTTCCGGCTCCCGTTCACCGCCACCGAGGCGGAGATCACCGGCGTCAAGCGCGACGCGCGCTTGTCGCTGCTCGGCAAGGGCCTGCTCGACATGGTCCCCGACGAGGGCCGCGAGCGGACCTTCTACGTGCACCGCCTGGTGGCGGCCGCCCTGCCCAACCGCGAGACCAGCCTCTTCGACCTCTGCGAGGCGCTGGGCAACCAGTACATCGCCGCGTCTCGCGCGGAGAAGGGCGACGACCGCGCCCTGGCGCTGGCGCAGGAGGGCAACCGCCTCTTGTTCGAGGCCCACCGCGTGCGGGACCGGGCGCGGATGCCCCACCCCGACAACGACGCCGCCGTCGACAGCGTCCGCGAGATGGTGCGTGGGCGCAAGCCGCACTTCGAACTGGCGCAGCAGCGGCTGGCCGAGATCCTCGGCGGGGACCCCGCCAACACCGAGGCGGCGCTGTTGCGGGCCGAGATGCTGGCGATCACGAAGGCGAAGGCCGACGACGTGTATGCCGCGCTGGCGGCTGCCGAGGCGGCCCCCACGCCCGAGGTGTTCCACGCGGCGTGCGACTTCGCCCTGGACCGCGGCGGCGGCCGGAAGGCAGCGGCGGCGGCCCTGGAGCGCGGCTGCGCGCTCTTCCCGCAGAACGCCCGGATGAAGCGCCGGCTGGCGGGGCTCCTGGCCGAAGCGAACCGGCTGCCTCAGGCGGTGGAGGCGTTGAAGGAGGCGATGGCGCTCGAGCCGATGATGCCCGACACCTACGGGCTCCTGGGCGAACTCTACCTCCGGATGGGTCGCGACCACTGGACGCTCGCGGCCGAGGCGCTGGCAGAGGCCCGGCGGCTGGACCCCGGGCACCCGCTGCACATGTCGCGGCTGGGGGCGCTCCTGGTCGAGACGGCCGAGGGCAACGAGGCGCAGCTCGACGAGGCGCAGAAGCTCCTGGAAGAGGCGGTGGCGGCCGACAAGAAGAACTACGGTGCCCACCTGGTGCTCGGCCGGCTCCTGATCGACCGGGGCGGGGACCTCGACCGCGCCCAGTGGCTGCTGAAGGCGGCGGCGGCGCTCATCGAGCGGGCCAACGCGCCCACCATCGAGCGGGCGCGCATCGCGGCGCGGCGCCAGTTGTGGCCGGAAGCCGAGGCGCTCCTGGAGCGTGCCCAGAAGGTGGACCCGGGGGACTGGCACGTGTTCTACGCCCGCGCCGAGATGCTCGAGATGCGCGGGCTCATCTTCAACGCCGAGCCGGAGTACCGGCAGGCGCAGGATCGCACCGCCGAGGGCACCCCGCAACGGGCCCGGGTGGAGGCGGCGCTCGCGCGCATGGCGGCCCTGATCGCCAGCGGTGCCGCCGTGGAGATGGCCAAGGCCGCCGAGGCAGCGGGCGCCGTGGCGCCGGCCCCGGTGGTCGTGGGCCCGCGTCGTGACCCGGGAACGACCACCCGCCGCCGGCGGCGGGGCAAGGGCGACAAGGGCGACAAGGGCGACACTGGCGAGGTCGCCGCCGCCGACGAGGCGGGGGCCGAGGGTGGCGCCCAGGTGGACGCAGCGTCTGTGGATGGCGAGGCCGGGCCGGTCGACGGCGTGGCCGCTGACAGCGAGTCGCCGGCTCCCGAGGCCGAGGCAGAACCTGCGGCCGAGGTCGAGGCCAGGCCCGCGGCCGAGGTCGAGGCGGAGCCGACGGGCGACAGCGACCCCGTGCCGCTGGCCGACGCGCCGGGCGGCGACGCCGGCGGCGCCTGATCGAGCTCTCGCCGGGCCAAGCCGCCGCCTACCTCGTGCACCGGACGGGGCTGGCGGAGGCCTACCTCCCGGGCGCGGACGGGATCGTCCAGTGCCTCGACCGTCTCGACGTGATCCAGTTGGATCCCATCGACCGCTGCGGCCAGAACGCGGACCTGGTCGTGGGCGCGCGGGTAGGCGGCACCCGCCGGGGCGACGTGCACCGCGTGCTGGCCGGGCGTAGCTTCGAGCACTTCGCCAAGGAGCGCTGCATCGTCCACGCGCGGCACTTCGCCCACTACCGGCAACAGGCGGTCGCGACACCTTGGTGGCGAAACACCGAGCGGATGGCGAAGGTCGACGAGGGCGTGCTCGCCGACGTGCTCGCCGAGGTGAGCGAACGCGGCCCGCTCACCACCGGGCAACTGTCCGCCCGGGGCAAGGTGGCGCCCATCGACTGGTCCGGGTGGAAGGGCACGAGCCGCCGCGAGGTGCGCGCCGCGGAGGTCCTCTGGACCCGCTGCGAGCTGGTGGTGAGCGGTCGCGACCCCCGGGGGCAACGGGTGTACGACCTGCCCGAGCGCGCCCTGCCCGCCGCCGCCCTCGACCCACCCCCCCCCCCCTTCGCCCAGGCGAGGATCGCGGCCCCCCTCCGCCGCCCGGGCCCCGTGAGCCGCAACGCCGGGCCCACCTGGTCGATGCTCGCCACGCCCCGGACCGACGGCACGGTGGACCGGATCGTCGAAGCGGGTACCTTGCTCGACGTGAAGGTCGGGCGCCGGAAGTACCTCGCCCTCCCCGAGCTGCGCACCTTCGAAGCTCGTGCTCACCGTGGCGCCGTCGTCCTCGGCCCCCTGGACCCGCTGCTGTGGGACCGCGCGCTGGTCCGCGACGCCTTCGGCTTCGACTACCTCTGGGAGGTGTACAAGCCCGCCGCCCAGCGGCAGTGGGGGTACTACGTGTGCCCGGTGCTGGTCGACGGGCAACTCGCGGGGCGGGTGGAGGCGCGGCGGGACGGCAGCACGCTGCTGGTGGAGCGGACCTGGGGCGAGGTGCCCCGGGCGGCGTTGGAGCGGCTGGCGGGGGTGAACGGGTGCGGAAAATACTCGATCGCGGGGATGTCACCGGGTCGCGACGTGTAGTACACTGCGGGAAGCCTCGGAGCCAAAAAGTGCGCCCCCCCCCCAGATTATTCTCTACTGTGTGCTCGCAAGCGCGATGATCCCCGGCGTCGCCCGCGCGGTCTGCACCACCGCGCCGCGACCCGAAGCAAGTCCCCCAAGGAGCGCGTGCTCCAGCCGTTCCTCGTCGCGCCGCCGCAAATCCTCCCGAATCAGCGTTCGCAGGTAGTCGCTCGGTGTGCCAAAATTATCCTCCCGCACCCGCCGCCGGACTCGCTCTTTCATGCCCCTCGGCAACGATATGCTCAAATTGGCCGTAGTTTGTTGCATGGTGATATATATGCCTTACTCATATTTATCACCAGCATACCATACCGTGTGTT
>CAYHRZ010000527.1:0-4036 GCA_964359125.1 uncultured Klebsiella sp.
CCACCGCGTGACCCACGTCGAGCTGACGGCCGCCGGCTCGCCGGAGGCCAAGGTTGCACGAGGAGCTGGCCGCCACGTCGACCAACCTCGACAGGATCAGCGCGGAGGCCACCGAGACCGTGGCGTTCGCGAACAACGAGAGCGCCTGGAACACGCGCCCCGCCAGCAGCGCCAGCCGCACGAGGATCGTGGCGTGCAGGGCCTGCCAGGCCGCCACACCGGAGCGTCGCGCCTCCCGCCATGCGGCCGCCACCACCTCCTCACGCGCGAGGAGAGTCCGCTGAAGGTCTCGTCGTGGAGCTCGTCGACCCGGTCGACCACGCGTCGCGACCACACCCAGCGGTCGCCCTGCCGGAGGAGCGTGAGCCAGGGTGCGGGCAGCGTCCTGGCGGGAGGCGCAGGCGTCGTCGTGGAGGACCGGCGCCGCGTCCACCGTCGACGCGGGCGTGGGCACGCCTGGCTGCGCGTCCTGGGCCCAGGCCGACGCCGTCCCCAGGGCAAGCATCAAGGCGGCAAGGTGCGTATGGTTTGAGCACACACTAATATCACCTGTCGGATCGCTCGTCCCCAGTCAACCTCGACTGCCCACTGCAACCCGCCACCACCGGGCCTTTTCACCGGTGATACACCGCCGCCGCATGCCCCCGCTCGTACCCGGCCTGGCGCCGAGTCCCCCGGTTATCGACGGCCACCTCGACGAGGCGGCGTGGGGCCAGGCCGCCACCGCCAGCGGCTTCGTGGAGTTCGTCCCCGAGCCGGGCGGCGCGGATCCTGGCCGGACCGAGGTGCGCTTCCTCCAGGACGAACGATTCCTCTACGTGGGCGTCAGCGTGATTGCCGACCCCCTCGCGCTCAACGCCCCGCTCGTCGCCCGCGACCAGACCACCTTCAACGACTGGGTGGGGGTGATCCTGGACACCTTCGCCGACGGCCAGCGCGGGTTCTCCTTCCGCGTGTCGCCGGTCGGCGTGCAGGCCGACGGGGTGTACACCGAGGGGGGCGACATCTGGATGCAGGACCTGTCGTGGGACACCGTGTGGTCCTCGGCCGCGATGGTTTCTGACAGAGGGTGGACGGCGGAGGTGGCCATCCCCTGGCGGTCACTGCGCTACCCGCACGACACCGCGTGGAACGTGGTGATCCTGCGTTTCCGTCCCAGCCCGTGGACGCTGTACGCCTGGCCGACGATCTCGGCCGACGAGGCGAGCGTGCTCGCCCAGGGCGCACCCTTCTCGCCCTCGCCACCGCCGTCGCGGGCGGTCACCTTCGAGGCGATCCCCACGCTGACGTCGGCGCTCGACTTCTTCCCGCCACCGAGCCCAGACGACGGGCTGGGCACGTTCCGCCTGGGCAAGGCGGTCACCGTGGAGCCGGGCGTCTCGGCCCGCGTGGGCTTGTCGTCGGCCATGTCGGCCGACATCGCCGTCAACCCGGATTTCTCGCAGATTGAAGCCGACGCCGACCAGGTGACAGCCAACCGCAAGTACCCCCTGGAATACAGGGAAAAGCGTCCCTTCTTCCTGGAGAGCGCCGACCTCTTCGACACCCCCGTCCGCGTGGCCTACAGCCGCTCCGTGGCGGATCCCCTGCTGGGCTACAAGCTCTCCGGCCGCGCCGACCGGCTCGGCCTCGGCTTCGTGGGCGCCTACGACGAGGCGCCCTCGCCTTCGACCATCGCCGTCGACTATGCCTCCGGGGAGGCGCTGCCCGGCTGGGATCCCGACGTGGTGGTGGGTGCCACGGCGGTGGACCACCTCGCCCGCGTGCGGCTCGACACCGGCGAGGGGGGCAGCGTGGGCTTCATCGCCACCGACAAGGAACTCCTCGGGGTCAACCTCGGCGACGCCAGCGGCACCCTGGGCAACCACGTGGCGGGACTCGACGCCGTGGTGCCCCTGGGCGAGCAGTGGCAAGTCCAGGCGCAGGCGCTCTACAGCCTCACCGACCAGCGGCTCGGCCCCGCGCTGCACGACCCGGCTTGGGCGCTGGCCGTGGAGCGCGAGGGCGACGACTTCTCCTGGTACTTCGAGCACGAGGCGCTCGGCCAGGGCTTCCGGGCGGAGAACGGGTTCCTCGAAGAAGTGGGCCGGGTGGGCGCCGAGACCAAGCTCCAGGGTCACCTGCGCGGGCTGTCGTGGTCGCGCAGCTTCGACCCCGACGTGCACGCCGGCGTAGTCACGGACCTCGCGGGCACCCCCGTGGGAGCAGAGGCCGGCCCGGGCTGGGCGTCGTTCGTGTTCGACCGCGGCTACACCGAGGGCGAGGTGAACTACGTGCGCGAGCGGGTGTTCGGCCAGGACTTCGACCGCTGGAACACCGAGGGCTTCTTCGCCTACACCCCTGCGCCCACCACGAACTTGTGGGCGGCCTGGTCGGTGGGCCCCGAGCCCCACTACGATCCCGAGGACCTGTTCCTCGGTTTTGGGTGGACGGCCGGCGCCGGCATCAGCGCCAGCGCCTTCGGGCGGCTCACCCTCGACAACGAGGCGCACTACTACCAGTTCCACGAGCCCAGCGGGGACGTCCGTTACGACGGCCTGGTCGATCGCCTGGTGCTCAACTACAGCCTGTCGCGACCCTTCTCCATCCGGCTGGTGGAAGACGTCGACACCTTCGACAACACCCTCGACAGCTCGCTCTTGTTGGGCTGGGTGGAGAACTACGGCACCGCCGCGTGGCTCGGCTACGGGGAAACCTACAGCTTCGACGACGGCTGGACGGCGCGCACGGTGTTTGCGAAGGTGAGCTACCTCTGGAGGTTGTAGGGGGGCACTTCGCCGGGGGCCTGCCGCACGCCCCCCCGGCGAGATACCCGCCCCCGCCGCCGATGATGTTGCTCCTCGCCAGCGTCGCCTACGCCGACTGTCCCTCGGGGGAGCGCACCCGCGCCAGCGCCCTGGTGTCGTCGATGTCGCGGGCCGAGGCGGCGTTTGCCGAGATGGACGAGGCGGGGTTCCTGCGCGCCCGCGCCGAGGTGCGCGCGGTGTTCGAGTGCCTGGGCGAGCGACTGGACCCCGAGGAGGTGGTGAAACTGCACGTCCACGAGGCCTTGGCCGCCTTCCTCGACGGCAACGAGGTGGCCACCGTGGAGTCGTTGCAGGCCGCCACCCGGGTGTACGGCGGCGACGCGCTGCCCAGCCGCGTGGCCCCCTCGGGCACGGCCCTGCGCACGCTGTACGACGACGCCTGGCACGACACCCCGCGGGAAACCGAGCCCTTCATGGCGGCGAAGAAGACGGTGGTCTACGTCGACGGCAAGAAGGCCAGCGCCCGACCCGCCCGGACCGCCACCCTCGTGCAGGTCGAGTCGCAAGGCGGGAGCCTGCTGGAGACGGTGTACCTGCGCCCTGGCCAGCCGCTCCCCGCCTCGGTGGGCGAGGGCCAGGTGGCCACCAGCGCGGCGCGAACCGGCGTGCACGTGGGCGTAGAGGCCGGGTTGCCCACCGGGGGTCGCGTGGAGTTCGCGCTCGCCAACAACTACGTGGAGTGCGTGGTGATCCGCGTGGGCGGCAACGTCAACGCCGCGGGCCCGGGGCTGGTGGTGGCGGCGGGGGTCGACGTACCGATGGGCGAGAGCCTCTGGGACATCGAAGCCACCGCCGGCGTGTTCATCGGCGCGGCGGGCCCCTACCTGTTGGGGGCCGCCGCGCAGTACGATCCCGACGGCGCCTTCCAGCTCAACCTCGGGGTGATGCTCGCGGGGGCCTCGACCCTGTCGCACCCCATGGCCGACGTCAACGCGCAGTGGGTGTGGTGAAAGCGGGTTCGTTCCAACGCCGGTTCGTGGGATCGCGCAGCACGCGCGGCGTCGCGGGGGCGCCTCGTGGCAGGTTCCCGGGGTTTGCGGGTCGCGCCTAGGCGCGGGGGCTGCCGTGTGCGGTCGGCGCTTGGCCGCAACGGCGAGGCTCGACCGCGAGCCGGTGACTTGTGACCGCGAGCCGGTGACTTGTGTCCGCGAGCCGACGGCTTGTGACCGCGCGCGGCGTCGCGGGGCGCCTTGTGACAGGTTCCCGGCGTTTGCGGGTCGCGCCCAGGC